>NZ_LXJQ01000089.1:0-9228 GCF_001728925.1 Pseudomonas sp. 1D4 | reverse complement strand
CACCACGATGGCGTCGTCCACCACCAGGCCGATGGCCAGCACCATGGCCAGCAGGGTCAGGGTGTTGATGGAGAACCCCATCAGCGCCATCAGGGCGAAGGCGCCGATCAGCGACACCGGAATGGTCACCAGCGGGATCAGCGTCGCCCGCAGGGAGCGCAGGAACAGGAAGATGATCAGCACCACCAGCACCACCGCCTCCCAGATGGTGGTGTAGACGTTGGCGATGGATTCGCGGATGAACAGCGAGTTGTCGTTGGCGATGGCCATCTCCATGCCGTCCGGCAGCAGGCTGCGCACGTCGGGCAAGGCGGCGTTGAGGCCGTCGGAGATGTCCAGCGGGTTGGCGGTGGCTTGCTTGACCAGCCCGAGGGAAACCGCCTGGCGCCCGTTGAAGCGCACCAGGGAGCGCTCGTCAGCGGCGCCGATCTCGGCATGACCGACGTCGGACAGGCGCAGGAGGTAGCCGCGGCGGTCGTCGATGATCAGGTCGTTGAACTGCTCGGGGGTCTTCAGGTCGGTTTCCGCCAGCACGCTGAACTCGCGCTGCACCGACTCGATGCGGCCAGCGGGGATCTCCACGTTCTGCCGGCGCAGGGCGGCCTCCACGTCCTGCACGATGAGGTCATGGGCGGCGAGCTTCTCCGGGTCGAGCCAGATGCGCATGGCGTAGGTGCGGGCGCCGCGGATCTGCACCTCGGAAACGCCGGGGATGGTCTGCAGGCGGTCCTGCACCACCCGCTCCAGCACGTCGGTGATCGCCATGGCGCTGTGCTGGTCGCTGTAGAAGGCCAGCCAGACCACCGGCTGGGCATCGGCCTCGACCTTCTGCACCACCGGCTCGTCGATCTCGTCCGGCAACAGGCCGCGCACCCGCCCGAGGCGGTCGCGCACGTCGTTGGCCGCCTCGTTGGCGTTGCTGCCGAGGCGGAACTGCGCGGTGATCTGGGTGTTCTCGGAGCGGCTGATGGAGGACACGAAGTCCAGCCCCTGGATGCCCGACAGCACATCCTCGATGGGCTGCGCCACCTGGGACTCCATGATCTCCGGGCTGGCGCCGGGGTAGATGACGTTGACCGTGACCACCGGCACGTCGATGTTCGGGTACTCGCGCACGGTCAGCCGCTGGTAGGCCATCAGCCCCAGCAGGACCACCACCAGGGACAGCACGGTGGCGAACACCGGCCGACGGATGCACAGGTCGGAGAGGGTCATGACTCACCCCGCGCGACGGTGCGGACCTCCTGCCCCGGCGCGGCCTTCTGCCACCCGGCGGTGATCACCTGTTCGTCGCCGGCGAGGCCTTCGACCACCTCGGCCAGCCCACGCTGGCGTTGGCCGATACGCACCGGCAGGCGCGCCACCTTGCCGTCCACCACCACGGCGACATACAACTGGCGTCCCACCGGGATCACCGCCTCCTCGGGGACCAGCAGGGCATCCGGGCGCTCGGCGAGGATCACCGAGACCTTCACGAACTGGCCCGGCTTGAGACGCCGGTCGGCATTGGCGATCTCGGCCCGGATCGCCTGGCTGCGCCCCACCTCGTCCAGGCGCGGGTTGAGGGCACTGATCCGCCCCTGGAAGCGCTCACCCGGGTAAGCGTCCACGCTGATCTCCACCGCTTGCCCCAGTTGTACCTGAGCCACCGCCTTCTGCGGAATGCGGAAATCCACCTTGAGCGGGTCGAGCACTTCGAGGTTGACGATGTCCTGCCCGGCGCTGAGGTAGTCGCCGGGGCTGACCTGGCGCAGGCCGAGCACGCCGTCATAGGGCGCGCGGAGCTGGGTCTTGTCGAGGCGCGCCTGGGCCAGCGCCAAGCTGGCGCGAGCGGCCTGCTGTTGCGACAGCGCCTCGTCCTGGGCCTGGGCGTTGCTGGCGCCGCGCTTGTAGAGCATCTGGGCGCGCTGGTAGCTCTTCTCCGCCAGGTCGAGGTTGGCCCGGGCCTGGTCCAGCTCGGCACGGGCGATGGCATCGTCGAGGCTGACCAGCAGGTCGCCGGCCTTGACCGCCTCCCCCTCGCGGAAATGCAGGCGTGCGAGGCGCCCGTCCACTTCCGGGCGCAGCGTTACCGACTCGTCGGAGCGCAGGGAGCCGAAAGTCACCAGTTCATCCCGGACCAGGGCACGCTGGGGCTCGGCCACCTCGACCAGTGGCGGGTTGGCGGCGAACGCCGGGCAGGTGAACAACCCCAATAGCAGCAGGAGCCAGGCGCGGCGGCGAACCATCATCTACAGCCTCTTTTCGAGTCGTTTTTTTCGAAAATGAAAAAGTCTACCGGGAGTATCGGCGGAGTTTTGTCAGAGGCACGTAAAGATGCAGGCAGTCTGTGACGGTTTGTATCGGGATGGATGCATTTTTCGGAGGCGGGCCAGGCGGCGTGGAAGCGGTTCAACCGCGACGCCCGGTACGGGCCTTCATTCGCGAATGAATTCGCTCCCACGACACCGGCCAGGTCCCGGGGCTCGTGGACGCCGCCCCGCCATGAGGGAGTGCCAGGGAATGGTGGGCTGAAGCGGAACACCGCCCGACCCACCCTACAAACTGGATGCCGCGCGGTGGCTCGGCATCAGCGCGGGCACCCGGTGTGGGAGCGGTTTCAACCGCGATGCCCCGCAAGGGGCCTTTTTCGCGAATGAATTCGCTCCCACGAAGATGCCGCCCGGTACCGCGTTTTGCCCGGCTCCGCCCACGTGCCGGTGATCAGCCTTCGCGCGCAGAGCCGCTCCTGCGAGGTGCGCCGTGCTTACTGGCGCATCCCACGCCCGCTCACCAGCAGGCGCACGCAGACGATGTAGAGCACAAGGGTGGTCAGCAGCATCAGCCCGATGGCCACGCCGATATTGATGTCGGACACGCCGAGGATGCCGTAGCGAAAGGCGTTGACCATGTGCAGGATCGGGTTGATCAGCGACACCTTCTGCCAGAACGCCGGCAGCAGGCTGATGGAGTAGAACACCCCGCCCAGGTAGGTCAGCGGCGTCAGCACGAAGGTCGGGACGATGGAGATGTCGTCGAAGTTGCGCGCGTACACCGCGTTGATGAAGCCCCCCAGGGAAAAGATGGTCGCCGTCAGCAGCACCACGATGACGGTGACGCCCAGGTGGTGCACCTGCAGGTGGGTGAAGAACAGCGACAGCAGGGTGACGATCACCCCCACAGCCAGGCCGCGCAGCACGCCACCGATGGTGTAACCGAGGAGGATGGTGTGGGGCGACACCGGCGAGACCAGCAGCTCCTCGATGGAGCGCTGGAACTTGCTGCCGAAGAAGCTGGACACCACGTTGCTGTAGGAGTTGGTGATCACCGACATCATGATCAGCCCCGGGACGATGTACTCCATGTAGGTGAAGCCGCCCATGTCGCCGATCTGCCGGCCGATCAGGTTGCCGAAGATGATGAAGTACAGCGCCATGGTGATGCCCGGGGGCAACAGGGTTTGTGCCCAGATACGGGTGAAGCGGCGGACTTCGCGGTAGACGATGGTGTTGAGGGCGACCAGGTTGGCGCGCAGTTCCGAACTCATACGGCCACCTTCGACAGGTTCTTCTCGACCAGGGACACGAACAGCTCCTCCAGGCGGTTGGTCTTGTTGCGCAGGCTCAGCACCTCGATGCCGGCGGCGGAAAGCTGGCGGAACAGCTCGGTGACGCCCTGGCTCTTCTCCACCTGCACCTCCAGGGTGTGGTCGTCCACCAGACAGGCCGGGTAGCCCACCAGGGACGGCGCCGTGGCGAGGGTGTTCTTGAGGTCCAGCAGGAAGGTCTCGACATGCAGCGTCTTCAGCAGCGCCCTCATGCTGGTGTTCTCGACGATGGTGCCGTGATCGATGATGCCGATGTGGCGGCAGAGCTGCTCCGCCTCTTCCAGGTAGTGGGTGGTGAGGATGATGGTGATGCCCTGGGCGTTGAGGTCGGTGAGGAAGCTCCACATGGAGCGGCGCAGCTCGATGTCGACGCCGGCGGTGGGCTCGTCGAGGATCAGCAGGCGCGGCTGGTGCACCAGGGCGCGGGCGATCATCAGGCGGCGCTTCATGCCGCCGGACAGTTCACGGGAAGCGGCGTTGCGCTTCTCCCAAAGGCCCAGTTGGGTCAGGTACTGTTCGGCGCGCTCCTTGGCGATCTTCGCCGGGATGCCGTAGTAGCCGGCCTGGGTCACGACGATGTCGAAGACCTTCTCGAACTGGTTGAAGTTGAATTCCTGGGGCACCACGCCCAGGCAGCGCTTGAGGGCGTAGGGGCTCTTGTCCAGGTCGTTGCCGAACACGCTCACCATACCGCTGGTCTTGTTCACCAGGGTGGAGAGGATGCCGATGGTGGTGGATTTGCCGGCCCCGTTGGGGCCCAGCAGGGCGAAGAAATCGCCTTCGGCCACTTCCAGGTCGATGCCTTTGAGGGCCTGGAAGCCGTTGCCATAGGTCTTGGTCAACTGCCGGATGGACAGTGCGGAAGTCATGGAGGGAACGTGCCTTCAGTCAGGTATGTGCAAAGGCGCTGCGTCAGGCGGCAAGGCCCGGCGCAGCGCTCGGGGGTGTGAGCCTAGCATCAGGTCAGTGCAGTCATCACCGCGCGGCGGTAGGCCGGCCGCACCTTGAGTCGCTCGTACCAGTCCGCCAGCGCGGGTTGCGGCGGCCGCTCGATGGGCATTTCGAACCAGGCGTAAATGAAGCAGCCCAGGGGGATGTCGCCCATCGCCAGGGTTTCGCCGGAGAGGTACGGCTGTTTCGCCAGGGCCTGCTCAGGCAGGGCCAGCAGCTCGCTGCAACGCGCCAGGGCGGCAGCGATGCACGCAGGGTCACGCTCGGCCGGCGGGGTACGCACCGTGCCCCAGAACAGATCGCGGAATGCCGGTGCCAGGGTGGTGCTGGTCCAGTCCATCCACTTGTCGCCCACGGCGCGGACAGCCGGGTCTTCGGGGTAGAGGGTGCCGGCGGCGTAGCGCGCGGCCAGGTAGCGGACGACGGCGTTGGACTCCCAGAGCACCAGGTCGCCGTCTTCGATCACCGGGACCAGGCCGTTGGGGTTCATCGCCCGGTAGGCCGGCTCGTTGACCAGGCCGAACGCGCCCCCGGCGTCGATGGGCTCGTAGGCCACACCGACTTCCTCGGCAGCCCAGAGAGCCTTTCTCACGTTGGAGGAGTTCTTCCGGCCCCAGATCTTCAGCATGTCGCGGCTCCAGCAGCTTGGCAGGCCGACATTCTAGAGGCATTGCCCCCGCAGATGACCAGGGATTTGCATTGATAGCCTCTATCGATGAGGGAGGGGTCGCGACACCCTCAGGATTGGGCATCCGTCCCGTCGGGAGCGGCCGCCTCGGCCTGCAGATCGCCGCTCATGAAGGCGGCGTCCGGCTCGAATAGGTGCGGGTGGACCTGCTGCTGATGACCGAAGACCCGGCACTGCGCCAGGTTGAACGCCGGCGTCGCCTTCACCCAGCGGCCGTCCAGGTGCAGTTCGGTGTAGCCGTGCATGGCGAACACGCTCCGGAGCAGTTGCAGCGGGTGCGGCGTGGCCAGGTGGTTGCGCACGTCCGCCAGGCCGATGCGGGCAGGGATGCCGCAGACCCGCGCGCAAGCCACCTGGAGGGTGGCCTTGGGCACGCAGTAGGACGCCCCCGCCATCAAGGCATGGCTGGCCTTGAGCGTCTCCGGGTCACGGCTGAAGGTGTAGGGGTTGTAGCGGATTGCCGTCGCGCACGGCGTGATAGAGTCTGACCGCCTGGTCACGCGGGTGCGGGCTTTCGCCGCGATTGCGCTAGGCGAACTCAACCACCAGGGGGTGGTCACTATCAACGATAGCGACCGGATCGTAGGCTGGACTGCATGGCGTTGCTCCCGTGGGGACAGGTCCCAGGCTAGAAGCAGGCGACACCCTGCCGGCACGACGATCCGGCCAAGCTGAACGCCCCTGTCGCCGTCCTGGCGACACCCTGACCCGTGACGGCGGCCGCGTCGTCCTCAAGGAGGATCAAGCATGGTGTTTCTCTGGTTGCTCGTTCTGGTACTGGGGGTCGCCTGGCTGGCGCACCGCCGCACCGCTCCCCTGCCCGCCCTCGGGGCGGTCGCCCTGTACCTGCTGGCCATGGGGGTGTTCAGCCACTCGCCCGGGTGGCTGCTGGCGATCCTCTGGATTCTCTGGCTCGCGGCGGCCCTGCCCCTGGCCCTGCCGGACATGCGCCGCAAGCTGATCACCGCCCCGCTGTTCGCGTGGTTCCAGCGCGTACTGCCGCCCATGTCGGAGACCGAGCGCGACGCCATCGAAGCCGGCACCGTGTGGTGGGACGGCGAGCTGTTCAGCGGTCGCCCGAACTGGAACACGCTGCTCGACTACCCGCGCCCGGCGCTCACCGCCGAAGAGCAGGCCTTCATCGACGGCCCCACCGAAGAACTCTGCGCCATGGTCAGCGACTGGGACATCGGCCAACGCATGGACCTGCCTCCGGAAGCCTGGGCGCACATCAAGGCCAACGGTTTCTTCGGCCTGATCATTCCCAAGGAATACGGCGGCAAGGGCTTCTCCGCCTACGCCCACTCCCAGGTCGCCATGAAGCTGGCCACCCGCAGCGGCGACCTCGCCTCTACGGTGATGGTCCCAAACTCCCTCGGCCCCGCCGAGCTGCTGCTGCACTACGGCACCGATGAACAGCGCCAGCACTACCTGCCGCGCCTGGCCCGTGGCGAGGATATCCCCTGCTTCGCCCTCACCGGCCCGTTGGCGGGCTCCGACGCCGGCGCCATGCCCGACGTCGGCATCGTCTGCAAGGGCCAGTGGAAGGGCGAAGAAGTGATCGGCCTGCGCCTGACCTGGGAGAAGCGCTACATCACCCTCGGCCCGGTGGCCACCCTGCTCGGCCTGGCCTTCAAGGCCTATGACCCCGACCACTTGCTGGGTGACGAGGAAGACCTGGGCATCAGCCTGGCCCTGATCCCCACCGACACCCCCGGGGTGAACATCGGCCGCCGCCACCTGCCCCTGGGCGCCGCCTTCATGAACGGCCCCAACTCCGGCAAGGACGTGTTCGTCCCGCTGGACTTCCTGATCGGCGGCCAGGCCATGCTCGGCAAGGGCTGGATGATGCTGATGAACTGCCTCTCCGTCGGCCGCTCCATCTCGCTGCCGGCGGTGGGCACCGGCGCGGCCAAGTACACCAGCCTGGTCACCGGCCAGTACACCCGCGTGCGCGAACAGTTCAACGTGCCGCTGTCGGCGTTCGAGGGCATCCAGGAGGCCATGGCCCGCATCGGCGGCAACGCCTGGCTGATGGACGCCGCGCGCGTGCTCACCGCCAATGCGGTGGACCTGGGCGAGAAACCCTCGGTGCTCTCGGCCATCCTCAAGTACCACCTGACCGAGCGCGGCCGCGAATGCATCGGCCACGCCATGGACGTGCACGGCGGCAAGGGCATCATTATGGGCCCGAACAACTACCTGGGCCGTTCCTGGCAAGGCGCACCGATCTTCATCACCGTGGAAGGCGCCAACATCCTCTCGCGCAATCTGATGATCTTTGGCCAGGGCGCCATCCGCTGCCATCCGTTCGTGCTCAAGGAAATGGCCCTGGCCGCCCGCGAGGACCGTGAGCGTGCGCTGGAGGAATTCGACGAGCTGCTGCTGCGCCATGTTGGCTTCGCCGTGAGCAACGCCGCCAGTACCCTACTGCTGGGCCTGGGCGCGGGGCGCCTCAGCCCTGCGCCGGGGGACACCCTGGCCCAGGGTTACTTCCGCAGCCTCGACCGGCTCGCCGCAGCCTTCGCCGTGCTGGCGGACCTGAGCATGATGCTGCTGGGGGGCGAGCTGAAGCGCCGCGAGCGACTGTCCGCCCGCCTGGGCGATGTGCTCAGCCACCTCTACCTGGCTTCCGCCGCGCTCAAGCGCTACCACGATCTGGATCACCCGGAGCACCTGCGGCCGCTGGTGCGCTGGTCTCTGGAAGAGTCTCTGGGCAAGGCCGAGGACGCCCTGGCGGGCCTGCTCGCCAACTTCCCCAGCCGCATCCTCGGCTGCCTGTTGCAGGTGCTGGTGTTCCCGCTTGGCCGTCGCCACAAAGGCCCGTCGGATGCGCTGGATGCCGAAGTGGCCGAAATCCTCGGTCGCGACCGCGGCGACCCGGCGCTGGAAAGCGTGCTGGTCGGCTGCTTCCGGCCTTCCGCCGAGGACGATCCGGTAGCGGCCCTGCAGCGCGCAGTGGACGCGCTCGCCGACGTCCAGCCGCTGCAGCGGGAGCTGCACAAGGCGCTCAAGGATGGGCGCGTCAAGCCGACGGCCGGCGAACACCCGGTGGACGCCGCGCTGGCCGCTGGCGTGCTGGACGCCGAAGCCGCCCGACGCCTGCGCGCCGCCGAGGCCGCGCGGCGGGTGGTGATCGACGTGGATGACTTCGACAAGGAGGCGCTGCTGCCAACGGCGGGCAAGGTGCGCTGAGCCCCAGCGGGACAGCGGGCGCGGAGGGCCTTATACTCCGCGCCCGTTCATTGATTCGTTCCAGGATGTACCGCCATGTCCAACCCCTACCTCGACCACCACCTCGCCCTGCTCCACCACCTGCGCGGCATCCTGGTCGCCCTGGGCGAGGCCGAGCAGGTTCCCGAAGAGAACCATGCCCTGTTCGTCGAGCGCTTCGACGAGCTGATCACCGAACTGCCCCGCGACCCGGAAGGTAGCCTGTACCTGGGCCAAGACCTGATCAGCCAGGTCTTCCACCGCTACCCGCAGATCGCCCACCTAGTGCCGCGCGACCTGCTGTGGTTCTTCGGCGGCGACTGCCTGCATTTCATGCCGGATGAGGAAATCGCCCTGTTCCAGCGTCTCGACGAGCGCCGCTTCGAGGCGGAAGAGAACGACGAACCGTTCGACTGGAACCAGGAAAAACAGCTGCTCGCCCTGGGCGACGACGCCAGCAAGCACTGAGCAATGACCACTGGCCGCCCTTTCGGGGTGGTCGGTGGAATCAGAAAGGCACGGGGAAAGGCGGACAGCTTTTCACTGCACAAACAAAAACGCCGCTCAGTGAGCGGCGTTCTTGTTTATCTGGAGCGGGAAACGAGACTCGAACTCGCGACCCCGACCTTGGCAAGGTCGTGCTCTACCAACTGAGCTATTCCCGCAATACAAACGAAAAATGGCGTCCCCTAGGGGACTCGAACCCCTGTTACCGCCGTGAAAGGGCGGTGTCCTAGGCCACTAGACGAAGGGGACAAACAACGCTTTTCAAGCACTGCTTGAACACTTG
>NZ_LXJQ01000088.1:0-9421 GCF_001728925.1 Pseudomonas sp. 1D4 | reverse complement strand
GGCGCGCTGGTCCAGGTCCCGCTGCAGTTGGTTCAGCGCCCGCAGCAGGGCGTCGTCCCGCTCCGTGGCCAGGCGCAGGTGCTCGTCGGCCCGGCTGACGCTGTCCAGGCCGCGCCAGGCGATCAGTGCCACCACCGCCATCAGCAGGATCGCCACCATCACCTCGATCAGGGTGAAGCCCCGCTGGCGCGCCATCATTCCAGCTCCAGGCGGCCGTCGGCGCCGCGCACCAGGGCGACCCGGTTCACCCCGTCGGACAATTCCACCCGTGCCGGGCTGCCCAGCCATTCGGCGTCCAGCAGCAGCCGGGGCGGGGTCGCCCGCACCCGCGCGCCGGCCAGTTGCCAAGGGCGCGGGCGCAGCGTGGCGTCGCCATCCAGGGCGCTACCGGCCGGTGCGCCCAGGCGGCGGAAGCGGTAGCCGCGCTCGTCCGCCTCCCAGGCGATCACCTCGCCGCTGCTGCGGGCCTCGTCCTGGGCCACTTGCAGCACCAGCACCAGGCGCCGCGCCTCGTCCCGCAGCAGGCGCGCCGGATCGGGGCGGATGCTCAACCCCACGGCGGCGCTGGCGATGCCGATCACCACCAGCACCACCATCAGCTCCACCAGGGTGAAACCCCGAGCCCGTGACACAAAACCGTGAAGATCGCCTGCTAGGGTCGGCTGCCTGACCTCAGGGAGGACCGCCCCATGCACTGGACCCGCCGACCCGACCCCGCCGCCCTGGTGCAGGGCGCCGCCATTCTCGCCACCCTCGCGGGCCTGGCCACCTGGTACCTGCTGCTGAGCGACCCGCCGCCCCTGGAGGCCCGCGCCAGCAGCACCATGGCCCCGCAGGTGGCGGTGCCGGAACAGCCGGCCCGCTGGTTCGCCCGGCGCAGCGACAGCGTCACCCTGCAGGTGACCGGGCTGTTCGCCGGCCCGCGCGGGCGGGTGGCGATCCTCGCCGTGGACGGCGGCAGCCCGCAGCCGTTCCTGGTTGGTGAGCGGCTGGCCGAGGGCGTGTGGCTGGAGGCCATCGAACCCGATGCCGTGGTCATCCGCCGGGGCGAGCGCCGCGAGCGCCTGGCCATTCCGCGCCTGGCCCGGGGGCCGGAGCTGCCGGACCTGCGCTGAGCGCCTCATGGGCGCACCGCCCCGGCGTCCGACACCGGCAGGCGTGCGTTCAGGCGGGCCAATGGCGGCCCTTCGGCGTCCCGGGGGTGGACCTCCAGGCGCACGCTGAACAGCTCGCCGTCCCGTGTCACCTCGCGCACGCAGACCAGGCGCAGCCGGCCCTGGTCGCAGTCGCGCACCTCGCGGCCGCCGCGCAGGCGGCCCTGCAACTGCACCTCGGCCAGCTCACTGCGTGCCGCCAGCAATGCCAGCGAACGGTCCCGCAGCAGGCCGCTGCCCTGGGTCGCCACCCCGGCGGCGCGCACCGCTGCCGACATGGCCACGGCGACGATGGCCAGGGCCACCAGCACTTCCACCAGGGTGAAGCCGGCCACGTGGCGGCGGGGGAATCGGGTCATCGCGCGTTCTCCAGGCTGTGCCCGCGACCCTAGCCGGGGTAGCTGACGAAACGGCGACCAATGCTCAGGAGAAGGCCGCTCCCTGGCGCCAGGCACAGCCCCGGAAGCCGCGTCCCAGGGCTGCCGGGGCCGCCAAGCTCCCGAGGATTTTCAATCGGTCTGACATATCCGCTTGGAACAATCCGCTGCATCTGATCGGGCAAGAGCCCGCCGACCGGCAAGGACTGCAGCGAGGAGTAACGGATATGGATGGCGTGCGCCTGGCCTCCCAGCGAGGCTTCACCCTCATCGAGATCATGGTGGTGGTGGTGATCCTCGGGGTCCTTGCCGCGATGGTGGTGCCCAAGGTGCTCGACCGGCCGGACCAGGCCCGCGCCACTGCCGCCCGCCAGGACATCGCCGGGCTGATGCAGGCCCTCAAGCTCTACCGCCTCGACCAGGGCCGCTACCCCAGCCAGGCCCAGGGCCTCAAGGTGCTGGTGGAAAAGCCTGCCGACGCCGCCAGCAGCAATTGGCGCGCCTACCTCGAACGCCTGCCCAACGACCCCTGGGGCCGGCCCTACCAGTACCTCAACCCGGGTGCCAACGGCGAAGTGGACGTGTTCTCCCTGGGGGCCGACGGCCAGCCCGAAGGCGAGGGCGTGAGCACCGACATCGGCTCCTGGCAGCTCTGAACGTGGGCCGGCAACGGGGCATGGCGGTGATCAGCGCGCTGCTGGTGGCGGCGCTGGTGGCGGTGATCGCCGCCGGCCTGCTGGCGCGCCAGGCGCGACTGGTGCGCCTGGCGGAGGGTGAAGGCGAGCGCCAGACGGCCCAGTGGGTGGCCCGCAGCGCCACGGCCCTCGGCCTGCAGCGCCTGCGCCAGGCTTGGCAGCAGGACCCGGCCACGCGCCTGGACCAAGGCTGGGCCCGTGGCTGGCAACTGCCGCTGACCGACAGCGCCACCTTCGACGGGCGCCTGCTGGACGAGCAGGGCCTGTTCAACCTCGCCAGCCTGGTGCACGAGGGCCAGCTCGACCCGGTGGAACAGGCCGCCTTCCAGCGCCTGGGGGCCAGCCTCGGCGTCGCCCCGGCAACCCTCGCTGCCCTGGAACAGCGCCTGCTGGCCGCCTACGGCGAGGCCCGCCTGCCGCGCCCGCGCAGCCTGGAAGACCTGGCCAGCGCGCCGGGGGTGGAGCCCCGCGCCTTGGCGCGGCTGGCGCCCTTCGTCACCGTTCTGCCACTGCCTGGCTGGGTGAACGGCAACACCGCGCCGGCCGAAGTGATCGCCGCGCGGGTGCCCGGCCTCGGCCTGGAGCGGGCCCGCGCCCTGGTGGCCGAGCGTGACCGGGGCCAGGGCTTCATCAACAGCGGCGACCTGCTCAATCGCCTGCGCCTGCCGCAGCTGGACACCGAGCAGGTGCGCCTGGGCATCACCAGTGAATGGTTCCGCCTGCAGGGCCAGGTTCGCGTCGGCAGCCGCCAGTGGCCGCTGGAGGCTCTGCTGTTCCGCCCCGAGGACGGCGCAGCGCGGGTGGTCTGGTCGCGGGTGGGCGCATGAAGCGTCGCCTGCGTCTGGCCCTGCCGCCCCTGCGCCTGCTGGAGCCGGGCAGCGTGCTGGAGGGCTTCTGGCTGGAGGCACGCGGACAGGCCGTGCCCTGCTCGGTGGCGCTCCCGGCGCTGGCCGCCACGTTGCGGGGCGCGCCCCTGGAACTGCGCCTGCACCCCGAGGACAGCCTGCTGGCGCGGGTGGCGCTGCCGCCCTTGCCGGCCCCACGCCTGGCCGCCGCGGCCGCCTGTGCCCTGGACGGCCTGGCCCTGGAAGGGCGCGACGCCCTGCACCTGGCCCATGGCCCCCGCGAGGCCGACGGGCAGGTGCAACTGGCCTGGCTGGCACGCCCGGCACTGGCACGGCTGCAACGCCTGCTGGCGGGGGTTCGCTTCCGCCTGGTGCCGGCACCGTTCTTCCTGCCGCTGCCGCCGCCCGGCCAGGTCAGCGCCCAGTGCCTGGACGGCCACCTGGTTGCACGCGGTGGGCCGGACCACGGCTGGGTACACCCGCTGCCGGCGCTGGCCCTGGCCGAGCAGCCCGATCCGGCCCGTTGGCACTGGCTGGGGCCAGGCGGCCCCGAAGGGGCCGCCATGCTGCCCGCCGAAGACGCCTGGCAGGGGCCGGCCGGCACCCTCGACCTGGCGGCCGGTGCCGCCCCCAGCCAAGACGGCACAGCGCGCTGGGGGCGGGCCCTGGGTTGCTGCGCCCTGGCGGCGCTGGTCTGGACCCTGGGCCTGAACCTCTACGCGGCGCAGCTCGCTGAGCAGGGCCAGGCCCTGCGCCGGCAGATGAGCGAGCGCGTGCGCCAGGCCTTCCCACAGGTGCCGGTGGTGCTCAACCCACTGCAGCAGGCCCGCCAGCAGCGCGACGCCCGCCTGGCCGGGCAGGCACCGGGGGCGGACGGCTTCGACAGCCTGCTGCGTCAGGCCGGGTTGGCCCTGGCACTGCCGGCCGGCAGCCTGGAAGGGCTGGACTACGCCGACGGCACCCTGCACCTGCTCCGCCCGGCGCGCAGCGCCAGCCCCTTGCCGGCCGACTGGCAGGCGACCCTGGCCCCGGTGGGCCTGGAGGGCGAGGCCGTGGCCGATGGCTGGACCCTGCGCCGCGCACCGGCCCCGGAGGCCCGCCGCGATGAACCGTGAAGCCCTGCAGCAGCGCTACGACGAGGCGCGCCAGGCCTGGCAGCGGCTGGCCCCCCGCGAGCGCCGCGTGCTGCGCCTGGCGGCCCTGGTGCTGCCGCCGTTGCTGCTGTGGTTCGCCCTGGTGGACCCGGCGTTGCAGCGCATCGACCACTGGCACGCGGAACTGCCGCGCCTGCGGGCCCAGGCGCAGACCCTGGAAACCGTGCTGGCGGAGGCGGGCGTGGGCCAGGCGCAGCCCCTCGGAGAGGCCGACGCCCGCCTGCGCGAGACGCTGGAGCGGGCCGGGCTGACGGAACACGTGCGCCTCGGCGGCGAAGCGGGGCGTTGGCAGGTGCAACTGGACGGCGCCCCGGCGCCGGCCCTGATGGAGTGGCTGCTGGGCGGCTTGCCCAGCGTGCCGGTGCGGGTGCGCGAAGTCCGCCTGCGGCGGGATGGCGAAGGCGATGGAGAGACGGCGGAAGGCCGGCTCACGGGTGTCATCGAATTGGACAGGGCGCCAGGCACAGGGGAATAAAATGACAATGCGTAATAATTCGGGCTGGCAAGGCCCGGTGCTGCTCGGCCTGGTGGCGGCGCTGGCCGCCTGCAGCCAGGGCGGCGCTCAGGTGCCGCCGGTGCTGCCGGCCCCCAGCGAACTGGGGCGCCCGCTGGTGGCGCCGGGGCCGGCGGTGGACACCCTGGCCGAGCGCCAGCGGCGCCAGGCCCAGCTGGAACAGCAGCAACGCGAGGCACGGGCGCGCCAGGCCCGTGCGCCAGGGCCGTCGGCGCCACGACCGGTAGCGAGCAGCGGGGCACCCGGCCTGGGTGAGCAGCCGGTGCAGTTGAACTTCGTCGAAGCGGACATCCCGGCGGTGCTGCGGGCGCTGTCCCGCGCCACCGGCCGGCAGTTCCTCGCCGATCCCCGGGTCAAGGGTCAACTGACTCTGGTCTCGGAAGGGCCGGTGCCGGCAAGGACCGCCTACGGGATGCTGCTGGCGGCGCTGCGCATGCAGGGTTACTCGGTGGTGGAGGCGGGCGAGGTCAGCCAGGTGGTGCCCGAGGCGGACGCCAAGCTGCTGGGCGGCCCGGTGGGCGACGGCGACCGCGCGGCGGGCAACGGCATGATCACCCGCACCTACCGCCTGCAGTACGAGAACGCGGTGAACCTGATCCCGGTGCTGCGGCCCATCGTCTCGCCGAACAACCCGATCAACGCCTACCCCGGCAACAACACCGTGGTGGTCACCGACTACGCGGAGAACCTCGACCGCGTGGCGGCGATCATCGCCAACATCGACGTGCCGGGCTCGGTGGACACCGACGTGGTGCCGGTGCGCAACGGCATCGCCACCGACATCGCCGCGATGCTCGGCGAGCTGATGGACACCCCCGGCGGCGATGCCGGGCAGAAGGTCTGGGCGGTGGGCGACCCGCGCTCCAACAGCGTCATCCTGCGCACCGCCAGCCCGGAGCGCACGGCCCTGGCGCGGCAGTTGATCGACCGCCTGGACAGCGCCCAGGGCAACCCCAGCAACCTCCATGTGGTGTACCTGCGCAACGCCCAGGCCAACAAACTGGCCCAGGCCCTGCGCGGGCTGCTCACCGGCGAGGCGGAGGCCGGCGGGCAGAGCGACGGCACCCGCGAGCGGCTCAACGGCGGCGAGCTGGGTGGCCAGGGCCAGGCCGGCAGCTCGCGACAGACCGCCGGTACGGGCAGCGCGTCCCGCAGCGGCAGCCAGGCGGCAACGGCCACCACGGCGACCGGCAGCAGCCAGGCCCATGGGGTGGAAGCGCCGGTGGCGTTCTCCGCCGGGGGGGCCACGGTGCAGGCCGACACCACCACCAACACCCTGCTGATCTCCGCGCCCGAGCCGCTGTACCGCAGCCTGCGGGAGGTGATCGACCTGCTGGACCAGCGCCGCGCCCAGGTGGTGATCGAGAGCCTGATCGTCGAGGTGAGCGAGGACGACGCCAGCGAGTTCGGCATCCAGTGGCAGGCCGGCGACCTGGCCAACGGCTGGTTCGGCGGCGCCAGGCTGGGCGGCTCCGGCCTCACCACCACCGCGCGCAACAGCCTGGACGTGCTGCCCGGCGGGCTGAACATCGGCAAGGCCGCCGGCGGGGTGGACATCCCCGGTGTCGGCCGGGTGCTGGACCTCAAGGTGCTGGCCCGGGCGCTGAAGGCCAAGGGCGGCACCAACGTGCTGTCGACGCCGAACCTGCTGACCCTGGACAACGAGGTGGCAAGCATCTTCGTCGGCCAGACCATCCCATTCGTCACCGGCAACTACGTCACCAACGGCGGCGGTAACAGCAACAACCCGTTCCAGACCATCGAGCGCGAGGAGGTAGGGCTGCGGCTGAACGTGCGCCCGCAGATCTCCGAGGGCGGCACGGTGAAGCTGGACATCTACCAGGAGGTCAGCAGCGTGGACGAGCGCGCCTCCAGCGACGCCGGCACGGTGACCCAGAAGCGCGCCATCGACACCAGCATCCTCCTCGACGACGGCCAGATCATGGTGCTCGGCGGTCTGCTGCAGGACGGCTACACCGAGACCAGCAACGCCATCCCCGGGCTCTCGGCGCTGCCGGGCGTGGGGGCGCTGTTCCGCAGTGACCGGCGCACCCGCAGCAAGACCAACCTGATGGTGTTCCTGCGGCCCTACATCGTCCGCGATGCCGCCACCGGCCAAGGCATCACCCTCAACCGCTACGACTACATCCGTCGCGCCCAGGGCGCGCTGCAACCGGTGCGGCGCTGGTCCCTCGACGACATGCAGGCGCCGCAGTTGCCACCCGCCACCCAGGCCATGCCGCCCGCGCAGCCCAGGCCGATGCGTGCCGTGCCGCTGGCCCCGGGGGAGCAGCCGTGAGCGGCCTGCCCTATGCCTGGGCGCGGGCCCAGCGGGTGCTGCTGGAGGGCGGCGCGGACGAGCCGGTGCTGCTGATCAGCAAGGCCACTCCCGGCTGGGCCATCGGCGAGGCGCTGCGGCGGTTCGCCGGGGCGCGGCTGCAGCCGGTCAGCGACGCCGAGCTGGAGCAGGCCCTGGCACGGGCCTACGCCGACACCGGCAGTGCGGCGGCTGTGGTGGGCGCGGTGGAGAGCGAGGTGGACCTGGACCGCCTGCTGCAGGACATCCCCGAGGTGACCGACCTGCTGGAGGCGGAAGACGGCGCGCCGGTGATCCGCATGATCAACGCACTGCTGACCCAGGCCGCGCGGGACGGTGCCAGCGACATCCACATCGAGCCCTTCGAGAGCCACGCCGTGGTGCGCTACCGGGTGGACGGCACCCTGCGCGACGTGGTGGCGCCGCGCAAGGCGCTGCACCCGGCGCTGGTGTCGCGGATCAAGATCATGGCGCAACTGGACATCGCCGAGAAACGCCTGCCCCAGGACGGCCGCATCGCCCTGCGGGTGGCCGGCCGGCCCATCGACGTGCGCGTCTCCACGGTACCCACCGGCCACGGCGAGCGGGTGGTGATGCGCCTGCTGGACAAGCAGGCCGGGCGCCTCAGCCTGGAGCGCCTGGGCATGGCGCCGGGGCTGCTGGCGCAGTTGGACGGACTGATCCGCCAGCCCCACGGCATCGTGCTGGTCACCGGGCCCACCGGCTCCGGCAAGACCACCACGCTGTACGCCGCCCTGGCCCGGCTGGATGCCAGCGTGCACAACATCCTCACCGTGGAGGACCCGGTGGAGTACGACCTGTCGGGAATCGGCCAGGTCCAGGTCAACGCACGCATCGACATGACCTTCGCCCTGGCCCTGCGGGCGCTGCTGCGGCAGGACCCGGACATCATCATGATCGGCGAGATCCGCGACCTGGAGACGGCGCAGATCGCCGTGCAGGCGTCTCTCACCGGGCACCTGGTGCTGGCCACGCTGCACACCAATGACGCGGTTTCCGCGGTGACCCGCCTGGTGGACATGGGCGTGGAGCCCTTCCTGCTGGCCTCCAGCCTGCTGGGGGTGCTGGCCCAGCGCCTGGTGCGGCGGCTCTGCCCGCAGTGCAAGGCGCCCGATCCGCTGCAGCCCGGGGGCTGGCGCGCGGTGGGCTGCACGGCCTGCAACCACACCGGCTACAGCGGGCGCACCGGCATCCACGAGCTGTTCGTGATGGACGACGGCGCGCGGGCGCTGGTCCACGAGGGCGCCGCCGAGCAGGTGCTGCGCCAGGCCGCGCGGGCAGCGGGGATGGCCAGCATGCGCGACGACGGCGAGCGCTGGGTGGTCGACGGCACCACCACGCGGGAGGAAATCCTGCGCGTGACCCGGGACACCTGAACATGGACGTGCAACGCTACCGCTACGAAGCCGCCGATGCAGGCGGGCGCATCGAGACCGGTGTGCTGGAGGCCGACAGCGAGCGCGGGGCCCTGGCGGCCCTGCGCGGGCGCGGCCTGGTGCCGTTGGAGGTGGCCCCGGCGGCGCCAGCCGCAACGGCGGGCTGGCTGGCACCGCGCCTGTCGGAGACCGAACTGGCCGGCACCACCCGCCAGTTGGCCAGCCTGCTGGGCGCCGGCATGCCCCTGGAGGCGGCGCTGAGTGCGGCACTGGAACAGGCCGAACGGCGCCACGTGGCCGAGGCCCTGGAGGCGGTGCGGGCGGACGTGCGCAGCGGGGTGCGCCTGGCCGATGCCCTGGGCGCGCGGCCACGGGACTTTCCCGCCATCTACCGCGCGCTGGTGGCGGCGGGCGAGGAGTCCGGGGACCTGGCCCAGGTGATGGAGCGCCTGGCGGACTACGTGGAGGAGCGCAACGCCCTGCGCGGCAAGGTGCTGACGGCGTTCATCTACCCGGCGGTGGTGGGGGTGGTGTCCATCGGCATCGTGATCTTCCTGCTCGGTTTCGTGGTGCCCCAGGTGGTCAGCGCCTTCTCCCAGGCACGCCAGGACCTGCCGGGCCTGACCCACGCCATGCTCCAGGCCAGCGACTTCGTGCGGGCCTGGGGCCTGGCCTGCGCGGCGGCCCTGGTGGCCGCCGGCTGGGGCTGGCGGCGCTACCTGCAGAACCCGGCGGCGCGCCTGGCCTGGCACACGCGGGTGCTGCGACTGCCGCTGGTGGGGCGCTTCGTGCTGGGGGTGGACACGGCCCGCTTCGCCTCGACCCTGGCCATCCTCGGCGGCGCCGGGGTGCCGTTGCTGCGGGCGCTGGATGCGGCACGGGAGACGCTCTCCAACGCGCGCCTGGCGGCCTGCGTGGCTCAGGCGTCCCTGGCGGTGCGCGAGGGCGTGGGGCTGGCGGTGGCGCTG
>NZ_LXJQ01000087.1:0-10107 GCF_001728925.1 Pseudomonas sp. 1D4 | reverse complement strand
TTTTTTATGCCTGAGAGAACCCCATGAGTGAGTTGCAGGTGTTGTTCCCCGAGCCTGTGGTGGTCGCCGTCGGCCGCCGCAAGGTGAAGATCCGCCCGGTTGGCCTGGCGGACTTCGAGCTGTTCGGCCGCGCGTCCGAGGACGTGTTGCGTTTCCTCAATGGCTGCAGCGCGGAAGGGCTGTGTGCCTACGCGGGTAGCGCCCGCACCCTGCGCCGCGTGTTGCGGCGCTGCACCTCCCTGAATCGCTGGGCGCTGTGGCGCCTACCTGCCCCGGTCGCGCTTGAGCTGATGGTGCAGGTCATGCAGGTCAACGCCGGTTTTTTCGGTCAGGCCCTGGCGGGGGTGGCGAGCATCGTGGATGGGCCGACGTCGCCCAGCAACTGATCGCCGCCGGCCACGCTTGGGCCGATATCGCTGGCTACACGCTGCCCCAGCTGGAAGCGTTCTGTGCGGCTATCGCCGCGCAGGATCGCGCCGCCATGCGCACGGCGCTGATCGTGGCGCGCGGCGCCAAGGGCACTAAACAGAGTTTCGAGACGATGCTGCGGGGGTTGAAATGAGCAGAGGCCGAGTGACCACTCAATTAGTTATTGAGGGCAGAAACGATAGCGCCCAGGCGTTTGAGCAGGTTCAGGAGGATCTGGGGCGGCTCAATAACACCCTGGAGACGTCAGGCAGGCTGATCGCAGATTTTATTTCATTGAACCTGCTCACAAGCGCTGTTCGGGCGGTAGCAGAGACGGCAGACGCGTACCGACTGATGAACGCCCGTCTCAGGTTGGCGACTGGCAGCCAGCAGGAGTTCAACACCGCGCAGAAGGAGCTACAGCGCATTGCCGTCGCCACGGGTTCGCCCGTCAGCTCCCTGGTGGACCTGTACGGCCGTATCAGCCGGCCGCTCAAAGAGGCCGGCAAGAGTCAGCAGGCCATCCTCGGTGTTACCGAGGCGGTGGCCAGCGCATTTCGAGTCTCCGGGGCTTCGGCAGTGGAGGCCGAGCAGGGCGTTGTGCAGTTCGCCCAGGCCCTGGGCTCGGGTGCCCTGCGCGGTGATGAGTTCAACAGCGTGGCCGAGCAGGCGCCGAGGCTGATGCAGGCCCTGGCCGATGGCATTGGACAGCCTGTGAGCGCCCTGAAGGACCTGGCCAGCCAGGGCAAGCTGACAGCCGATGTCGTTACAAATGCACTTATCGGCCAGTTGCCCAAGCTCAAGGAGGAACTGGCCGGCTTTGGCGATACCGTTGGCAAAGAGATCACTGCCATCGGCGACACCCTGGAGCGTGGTTTTGGGAATGCCGCCACTGGCCCACTGATCGAGGCGCTCAAGGAGCTTCGAGAGGCGCTGGATGACCCGCAGATGCAGAAAAACCTCACCACCTTAGCCTCGGCACTAGTGCGCATAGCCGAGTCGGCAGTCAGGGTTAGTTCTGCGGCAGTCGGGACAGGGGACGACCTGGGCTACATGGCTGCACGGCTTGCGGGTGGCGTCACCGAGTTGGACAGGGTCAATAAAGAAATCGAGTGGCTTGAGGCGTCCGCCGGAGACAACTTCGGGATGTTGGACCTCTACATGAGTGATGCGGCCATTGAAGCGAAGCTCAAGGAGTTCAAGGATTACCGGGAAAAGCTGCTCGAAGAAGCCACCGGTATGAACGAGGAGATGCGCAAGAAGGCCGAGGAGCAGGCCGAGTCCGAGAAGCGCATAGAGGATGCACGCCATCAGGCCAGCCTCAAGGCCGAACAGGCCTATATCACCTCGATGCGCAACATCCGCGACCAGCGGGTGAAGGATCTAGGGGACGAGATCAAGGAGCTGGAGCGCAAGGAAAAGGCCGCGCTGACCACCATTGAGGGATTCAAGGCCAAGCGCCTGGAAGTTGAACAGCGCTACAACGATGCCATCCGCTCGTTCCGGCAGGGCAACCGCGAAACGGACTTCGGCACTGTCAGCAGCCTGCAGCTGGAGGCACGTGGCGCACTGCGCGCCGGGGACGCGGAAACGGCCAAGGCGCGCGCGCAAGAGGCGCTTAAGGCCCTGCAGGAAATGGCGGCGGCTGGAAAGAACACCTATGGCTTCGAGGGGATCGCCAAGCAGCTGAAGAACATAGAAAGCGCCGCGCTCGATCTGGAGCAATCCCAGGCCGATGCCAAGGTGGCAGAGATTCGAGATCAGATCACCGCCCTCAAGGATGAGGCGGCCAAGCTCCAGAATCTCCCTATCTCGTTCAAGCTGGACAACACCTCGGTGGAAGAGGTCAAGAAACAGCTTGAGGCGATTTCCTCAACGCCCATTTTCATACCTATCAGGTTGGTTCCCCCGGATGGCATGAACGGGTTTGTCCCGGCTCAGTGGGCGGGGCTGAAGTTGCCCACGGATGGCCACGCGAACGGCACCCGCAGTGCCGCCCCCGGCATCCGCTGGGTGGGCGAGCGCGGGCCGGAGCTGATGGCGTTCGGCGGTGGTGAGGCGGTGCTGAACTCGCTGGCCTCCCTGAACCTCGCCAACCGGCTGTCGGGGCTGTCAGCGCCTGGCCTTCCGGCGGGTATGGAATCTGCCGCCGCTGCCTCTCCGGGTGGTCGCAACCTCGGGCGGGTAACCCTGGATCTTGGCGGCCAGCAACTGGACTTCATGGCCGAGCAGTCCACCTTCGAGGAGATCCTGCACATGCAGGCACTCAAGAAGGGCCCGGCCCGCCGCTGACCCTCAACCCAGGCCCGCCGCGTGCGGGCCTTTTCTTTGGAGCTTCCGATGAGTTACGCCACGGTGATGCTGGGCGGCGTGCCAATCCTGCCTGCAGGTGGCGCTGCCGGCTCTGGCGTGCCCAATCAGACCTACACCCGCGAGCAGGGCCGCACGCTGCTGACCCTAAGCCGAGGCCGGCTCTACAACATGGCCCATTGGTCGCGCGAGGTCATCACCCTCAGCGCCGCCGGCGGGCTGCCCCACGGGCTCGATGGGCTCGATTTCGACGCGGTCCTGGAGCTGCGTTGCACGCACCCTAAATCCGTCTCCGGTGTGCTGCCGACAGACCGCCAGTTCACGCTCACCAGCACCCCGCGCCCAGACGTGGCGCCCTGGGGCTGGGCGCTTCGGGATGGCGTGTGGCTGTTGGTGCCCGCCACCGTCTCGGGCGACCAGGTGACGGTCCAGGCCGTGCCCGATGCCGAGCTGTATCGAGCAGCGTGGATGCCCATGTTCAACGTCATCTGCACCCCGCCGGAGGAATCCATGGATACCTCCTACGGCTGGCAGCTGACCGCCACGGAAAGCCTGTAATGAGGGGGGAGCAGCCATGCAGCTGAACGGGGCAACCCTCAACGGCGCCACGCTCAATAGCGGCACCGGGAGCGGCAGCGGCCTGCCTGATCCGGTGGTCATCACCCCGGGCCGGCTCTGCGTCTGGCGGGTCGTCATCCGCATCGGCGGGGTGGACGTCACCCCGTTGCTGACCGGGTCTGTCTCGGTGGACCGGGAGGAGGGCGCTGCCGGTGTCGCGCAGTTCGACCTGTTCTATCCACCCGAGGCAGACGTGCCCGCGGCGATGCCGAGCAACGCGGTGGAAATCGATTTCATAGGCGAGGTGGACGGCGTCACGGTGCAGTCGCGGCTGTTCACCGGCTCAATCGCAGAGCCCACCTGGTCGGCCACCACGCGGGTGATGTCGATCACCTGCACCGACCGCCTGCAGCAGCGCCTCGAATCCATGAGCCTGGCGGCCATCGACCAGCTGCTGCCCGGGGTGTGGAGTGCCGACGTGTTCGAGCCCGTCGAAGGGCGCAGCCGCTACGACTACGCCATGGAGCGGGTCAGCACCCTCGCGGCCTGCGTGGATGCCTCGGTCGTGGGCGAGATCCGGCGCAGCAGCTGGTTTGCCGCCCCGCGCCCGCATTTCGTTTTCGGTGCCGGCTCAACGGTCTATCAGAGCGTCGGCCTGGAGCTGGCCCAGCCGTTCAACGCCACCAACCGCGCGGAGCTGACCGTGCGCTACCGCTATGCGCGGCTGTGGCAATTGAACCAGGTCTACACCTGGGCGCACCCCGGTGCCCATTCCCAGGAGGAAACGCTGGGGTTCTGCGAGTGGCGCGTGTGGAGCACCGAAACGCCCGACGTGCAGATGGTCGAGGAGGCGGTGGAGGGCAGTGGCCAGGTCATGATTGGCGAGCCCGGCTATCAGCGGCTGCCCCTGAGCGCGCCCAACCCCTGCGGCGACGGCGCGCCCTGGATCAACGAGAACGGCGACCTGTTGCTGGGGTTCAGGGTCACTGCCGCCCGCCGCTGGGTGCAGACCGTGACGGAGGAATACAGCCTGGTGCTCGCCACGCCCTCCGGCCAGGTCGAGGCCGAGCAGGTAGTGACCCGCGAGGCGGTGCAGTTCGAGGTCGAGGACAGCCGCGTCGAGGATTGGGAGAGCGGCCTCAAGGCCGGCCTGCCCGACACGGCGGCACCGGCCATCCCCAGTGGCGTGCCATCGGCTGGCTGGGCCTGGGTGGGCGCGAACTCCGGCGCAGGCGGTTACAACGACATCAGCGACGAGGCCCGCCGCGAGCTGGCCCTGCAGGTGATGCTGCTGCGCATGTACGTCGAGATCCTGCAGGCGCACCGCGAAACGACCGTGACCTGGAGCGTGCCGACCTCCCATGCGCTGGGCGTGGACCTGGTCCACACGCTGGAACTTGACGACCAGTACACCCGCGCCCGGGGCAAATGCCGCCGCGTGGTGCATACGCTGAACATGGAGACCGGCGAGGCAGTCACCAGCCTGAGCATCGCCGTCATGCGCGGAGGTGGTGACGGGGACGGGCTGGCGGTTCCGCCACGCCCGGACATCACCCTGCCTGACCTGAACGGGGATGCCGTCGGGATCAACCTTCCGACCCAGATAGGCGGCCGGCTGAACCATCCGCCGAACGCCTCGGGCCCTGTAGCGGGTGGCCCTGTCGCGCCCTACGACGAGGCGCTGCCGGGTTTCTCCGGCAACTACAGCGTGGCCGACGACCTGACGGCGCCGACGTTGCCGCGCCGATTCTCCATGCCGTACCGCGAGGTGCCGGAGAGCTACACCGACGAACTGGTGCGGACCCGCGAGCGCCTGTATCGCGTATCGATCCCTAACGACCTACTGGAGTTGTAACCATGAGCCTGGAATCCGAGCGCCGTTCCAACGGCGCCGCCCTGGAGGCAAGCCGGCGCGCTGGCGGGGCAGCCATGGAAGCGTCCCGCCGTGCCGGTGGCGCTGCCATGGTGGCCCAGCGGCGTGGCGAGCAGCTGCAGCGCGACATCAACAGCCTGGGGGTGCGGCGTGTCAGTCAGAGGACGCTGCGCCAGGTGCAACCGCGTGGAGGCATCCCGGGCGGCATGAGCACCGCGTTCTGGTCCGACAACGCCCGCGCACCATCCGCCGGCGGCGGCATCGCCGGCCCGCTGGTGGAGCCCGACGCCCAGCAGCGCGCCTGGTGGCCCAACGGGTACGCCAGCACCGATGCCCTGCTCGTCCTGCCCGCCATCAAGACCCTGGTGTTGAAGGACGCCAACGGCGAGCGAGTCGAGGTCCAACTGGCGGACATCTCGGCGGTGACGCCATGACCGCGCCCGTCTGGGGCTGCCCTTACCACGGCTTGGTACGGGGCTGGCAACTGACCTTGCCGAACGGCCGGACCATCAAGAACCGGTTCTTCGCCGATGGCGCCATCGGCAGCGTGCTGGTCCGGGTGCCCGGCGTGCCCGAGGTGACCCGTACCCCCGACGAGGCCGCCTCGGATACGGCCCTGGGCTACCAGTGGCGCAACGCGGCGGCGCTGGTCCTGGGTGCCGAGGGCGGCCGTTTGCTGAGGATCTGGGGTTGGAAGGGCATGCGGGGGAGCCTGCTGTACACCCGTGGCGTCGGGCGCACCTGGCTGGCCGCCTTGGGGGATACCGGCAGTGATGACGGCCAAACCCTGAACGGCCCCCTCAACCTGGCCCCGTTCGGGCGCTTCGGCGAGGACGACGAGCCCGCCCACGACGTGCCGGTGACCCTGGAGGGCTACACCGCCGACAAGCCCTTTAGCGGCATGACGGTGTGGGACATCACCGAAGACGGCTCGCGCGCCGTGCTGGGCTGGTCGCAGGGCTCCGAGCGATTTCTTTTCATGCAGCCCCGAGGCCCGTTTGCCGAACTGCTCATCGAGGGCGATGGCCAGGCCCAGCCCTTCCGCGCCAGCCTGCGGCGACTCAGTGGGTACGAGCAGGCCGCCCGGACTGAAACCATCGACAACATGACGGTGTTCAGTGGCGTATGGGGTTGGCGGTTCCCCATGACCACGCGCTGGGTGCCGTCCGGTGGGCCGTGTGATTCATGGGAACTGCGCTGCGAGGGCGGCAATATGTTCCTCAACGCCAACGGCATCCCATCGCTCAACACTCCGGGCGTCACCATTATGCAGGGCAGCCGCAGCGCCAAGGTCCACGGGTACGCCCTGGGCTACTGGTACGAAAACGGCGACCTCCAACCCGTGACCCTCGACCTGGAGTATCGCCAGGTGGCGGGGTTCGACATGAACGGCACCGCCACGGCGCTGACCCCGTTTGTGGAGCTGCGCGAACAGGCCCTGTCCCAGGAAACGGGCAGCTGCGGGTTTACGGGGCAGTACACCATCGAGCACGGCACGTTCCAGTTTAACGGCCGGGTCGCGTCTAGCATGGTCGAGGAGCTGGTCTACGTGCTGCGGGTCGGCGGCGTCGAGCGCGACCGCCGGACGTTACGTTTCACCTACGACAACGAGCTGACCATGGACGCCACCGGAGCGGTGGGCTTCCTGCCCGGCGGCTACGGCCGCCCCGGCCCCCAGGTAGCCGAGTTGCGGCAGCGCTGGGCGCTGAGCATCGACGGCGAGACCATCGACCAGGCCGAGGACGTCGTCGGCGGGCTGGGCTTGGAGCTGGGCGGCTACTACGGGCCGAGCGGCGACAACCTGTCCATCGACGAGCAAGGCCGCTTCGGTGAAGGCAACCCGGAAAAATGGCTGCTCGATGCCGCCCGCCGGGTCTTCACCCTGCCCATGCGCGCGCCCTCCAAAACCTACAGCTGGCAGTGCTGGGCGCACTGGTGGAGTAACCACCTGGTATGCCTGCTGGAGGCGTTTGGAGTCATCAACACGACGCGCGAGCGCCACCGTTACAACTTCACCGCCTACCCCGGCGGCGTCGACCAGGTGCGCCGGGATCTCCCGTATCCCAATCCCACCGAGGGCAGACCCCCATCGCTGTACGGGGCCATTGATCCGTTCACCGGCCACTACGTCCTCGGCGAGCTGGAGCCCGTCGTCTACATCTAGGAGTCATCCCGCATGAAACCGAAGTTCATCAACAATTGGGCCACCAAGCTGGTGGCTGAGCTGGACGCCAGCGCCGAGAGCATGACCGTGGAGCCGGCCAAGGCCGCCGCCCTGGGCAGCCTGGCCGGCGGCTACTACGTACTGACGCTGTGCCAAGAAGACGCCAGCGACGACGACAGCGGCGAGATCGTCAAGGCGGTGGCCGTTGCCGGTAGCGCCATCACCCTGCAACGCGGCCAGGAAGGCACCACCGCCAGGGCCTGGCCAGCGGGCACCCGTGTCTATGCACGCTGGACCGCCGGCACCGCTCAGGCCCTCCTGGACGCGGCCGCAGCCGGAGGCGGCGGATCATCCAGCGCCTACACCATCACCGCCCTGTGGGGCGGCAGCGAGACCACCGCAGGCGGCGAACTGGTGGGGCTGTACCCGGTCGGCGGCGACACCAACACCCCCGGCCAGACCGACCGCTATGCGTACCTCCTGGAGGAAGACATCGGCAGCAGCATGGGCCTGTTGCCCGGCTACCTGGTCGGGCGGGTGCTCACAGCCGGCGCGGCCGGCGGCGCCCCTGTCCAGGTGCTGGTGGGCGGCACCTGCACCCTGGCGGACCTCAAGGCCAACACCGCCGCATTGCCGGCCGGGACGCTGGACGATTGGGTCGGCGCCCCGGTCTGCCTGCTGGGCGGCGGCGAGCAGTCATTCGCGGTCACCGTGGGCGCGGCCTACCTGAACGGGCGCGGCCCCGACGGCGAGGCACCCGCCACGGCCGAGGACCTGCGCGTCGCCACCATTCTGGTGGTGGGCTACCTGACCTCGGGGCAGGACCAGGGGACCGTCACCCTCCACCCGCAGCCCATCCTCATCGACCTGGCCGGCGGCGGGGAGAGTGGCGGGGAGAGTGGCAGCGGTAGCACCATCAGCGCCGCCGACCTGCTGCGACCGGGTGGCGTGGAGCTGCAACTGATGGGCAGCCTCGCCGCCCCCTTTGCCCTGCGTGCGCTCAAGGCCTCGCCGGCCCCGCCATCCGGGCGTGGCCGCTACGTGCTGGAGCGAACCGCTACCGGCTACGCCTGGCGCCGCGCAGTCGACCCGCTGGGCACGCCCTGGGTGGACGCGATGACGGCCCGGTCCCGAACGGTGGTTCCAGACGTGTGGGGCGGCTGGTGGGCGACCTGGCATGAAATGGAGTGCGGCTACGCGGGCGGCGGGTTTGCCATCAGCGAGCGGGTGATCCAGCAGCACCACTACCTGAACGACACCACGGCGGACACCCTGGTCGTCCAGCTGCCGGCAGGCTTCAACGACACCGTCCGCACGGCTTACAGCGACAACGGCATCAACCAGCTGGGCGGCTATCCCGACCTGTTCGTCGAGGTGACCGTCACGGCCGGCAACGCCAGGACCTGGCGTTTCGAGCCCGCCGCCGGCGCCTCGCTGTACCCCGCCGGCCCCATCGAACTGAGCGCCCCCGGCCATCACGCCCGCTTCCGCTGCGACCCCCGCACCGGCGTCTGGTACGCGAGCGGCCACTGGGGCTGATCGCCCCGCTTCACCATCTGCATTCGAGGAGTAGCCAGCATGACGCCGGCCCGCCTAGACCTGCCCGTCATCCCGGGCGCCACGCTCAACCAGCCCCTGCTGCTGATGCAGCCCGTCTACCAGTACCGCCCCATCACCGGCCTGGCCGGCACCGCCCCGGTGCGCCTGCAGGTGCCCGCCCACGGCCTGCCCGGGGACTGGCCAGTCTGGTGCGAGGGCGTGCCCAACTGGCCCGACCTCAACCAGGACAAGCTCCGCTCCCCGGGTCGCCTGGCCCGCGTGGTAGGCGCCGACACCCTGGAGTTCAACGACCTGGCCGGCCAGGGCCGCACCGCCGCCAGCGGCCTGCTGGTCTACCGCCTCCCGGTGGGCCTGACCGGCTGCGAGATCCGCGCCGAGATCCGGGGCGAGGGCGCCGCCCCCATCCTGCTGACCCAGCAGAACGGCGGCGTGCAGCTCCAGGGCCTCGGCCAGGTGCTGCTGATCCTCACCGCCGCGCAGACCGCCGCCTTCACCTGGGCGCGTGGTGAATGGGACCTGACCATCACCCACCCGGACGGCACCGTTAACCGCTGGGTGGCCGGCCAAGTGCTGGTGAACAGCGGGGGAGGGTGCGCCCATGGCTGCTGATACCCCGGCCGTCGTTGCCCTGGCCCAGCCCGTGGCCCTGGTGGTGGAGCCGACCCGCGTCGCCGGGGTAGCCATCGCCGCCGGTGGCCAGGGCCCGGCGGGCATCCCCGGGCCGGTTGGCCCTGCAGGGCCTGCGGGGCTCAATAGGGATACCTTCCTCACGTACCCCTTCGGCGAGGGCAATGGGGTGTACTTCAACGACCTGCAACTGGGCGAGGTGCTGTCGCTGCCGCACCTGACCCCAGTAGCGCCGGGCGTACAGAGCAAGCTCTACCACCCCCAGGCCAGCCTCATCCAGTCCGGCTCCGGCGCCGGGCTGGAAACCCTGGGTATGCCCATTTCCATGCAGTTGACCACCGGCTCAACCACGGCCGGCCAGGCCGCGCTGACTCTGCATTCCCTGGAGCCCAACCAGGTCTGGCGACCTGGCGCCACCGATGGCTGGTCGGCCTTCGCAGTCGTCAGCCTGTCGGCGCTGTCCAGCACCTATGAACGCTTCGCTGCCGTGCTGACGCTGTTCACCCTGAGCGTGGGCGGGCTGTATTGCAGCTACAGCGACAACCTCAACGGAGGGCGCTGGCGACTCGCCTACCAGGATGCGGCCTACAAAACCGTTTACGTGGAT
>NZ_LXJQ01000086.1:0-10890 GCF_001728925.1 Pseudomonas sp. 1D4 | reverse complement strand
ATAAAAAAGCCGGCTTGTGGCCGGCTTTCCTTGAGAGGTCGGGGCTTACTTCTGGTAAGCCGCAACCGCTTTAGTGATTTCTGCGCGGGCGGCGTCGGCGTTGCCCCAGCCTTCCAC
This sequence comes from Pseudomonas sp. 1D4, assembly GCF_001728925.1. Lineage (NCBI taxonomy): Bacteria > Pseudomonadati > Pseudomonadota > Gammaproteobacteria > Pseudomonadales > Pseudomonadaceae > Pseudomonas > Pseudomonas sp. 1D4. Next base: position 10,773 of record NZ_LXJQ01000086.1, on the reverse strand, counting down.
CTTCACCCACTTGCCTTTTTCGAGGTCCTTGTAGTTCTCGAAGAAGTGCTTGATCTGCTCCAGCAGCAGGGCCGGCAGGTCGGTGTATTCCTTCACGTCCACGTACAGCTGGGACAGCTTGTCGTGGGGAACGGCGATCAGCTTGGCGTCGCCGCCGGCTTCGTCGGTCATGTGCAGGACGCCGACCGGACGGGCGCGGATGACGGAGCCCGGCGCGACCGGGTAGGGGGTCACGACCAGCACGTCCAGCGGGTCGCCGTCGTCAGCCAGGGTATTGGGGATGTAGCCGTAGTTGGCCGGGTAGAACATCGGGGTGGCCATGAAGCGGTCGACGAACAGGCAATCGCTGTCCTTGTCGATTTCGTATTTGATCGGCGCATGGTTGGCCGGGATTTCGATCGCGACGTAGATGTCGTTCGGCAGGTCTTTGCCAGCCGGGATCTTGCTGTAGCTCATGGTCGACTCCCTGGAATGGGCCAAAAAAAGTGGGCGGATTATATGCACATTCAGGGGGCGTTGCTACGCCGCCGTGTTCATCCGTTGGTCGTGTCCCGGTAGGCCGGGTCCTCGGCCTGGAGGCGGGCCAGGCGGGCGCCCGGGTCCTGCCGGTAGAACAGCCGCAATTGCGCGTAGACCCCGGGGTAGGCGGCCTGCAGCAGGTCGGGAGCGGTGAAGAAGTATTCGCTGGTGACGGCGAAGAACTCCGCCGGGTCTTCGGCGGCGTAGGGGTCGATGGGCAGCTCGGCGTTCTCGTCTTCGTCCAGGCGGGCATTGAGTTCGTCGTAGACGCTCTGCATCGCCTCGGCCCAGTCGGACTGGCGCATGTCGCGGTGCAGCGGCGGCAGGCCGTTGGCGTCGCCGTTGAGCATGTCCAGCTTGTGGGCCAGTTCGTGGATCACCAGGTTGTAGCCTTCCCAGCCGCCGCTGGCCTGGATGCCCGGCCAGGCCAGCACCACCGGTCCTTGTTGCCAGGCTTCGCCACTGCGCTCGTCGTCCCATTCGTGGACCACGCCGGTGCTGTCGCGGTGGCGCTGGGGGCTGACGAAGTCGTCGGGATAGATCACCAGTTCGTGGAAGCCCTGGTACCAGCCCAGTTCCTCCAGGTGCAGCAGCGGCAGTTGGGCCTGAGCCGCCAGCAGCAGGCGCTCGCGGGCGTCGAGCTGCAGGTCGCCCAGCAGGCTCAGATGCTTCTCGGCGAGGAACAGCACGCTGCGCTCGCGCAGCCGGGCGTCTTCCTCCGCGTCCAGGCCATCGAGGATCGGCAGCGTCTGGCGCACTTCGGCCCAGAGGGCATCGTCCACCGGGTGGCGGGCCAGGAGGCGGCGGCGCCGCCAGTTGCGGAAGAAACCCATGGGGCGACCGTCAGCTGTGCGAAACGTCGCTGGCTTCGGCCGGGCGCAGGCGACGGTGCAGGAAGCCGAGGATCATCGGCAGCAGCGACAGCAGGATGATGCCGATCACCAGCAGCGAGAGGTTCTGCTTGATGAAGGGCACGTTGCCGAAGAAGAAGCCCAGGGTCACCAGGCCGCCGACCCAGAGGATGCTGCCGGCGACGCTGAAGGCCACGAAGCGGCCGTAGGGCATGCGCCCGACGCCGGCGACGAAGGGGGCGAAGGTGCGCACGATGGGCAGGAAGCGCGCCAGGGTCACGGTCTTGCCGCCGTGGCGGTCGTAGAACGCGTGGGTGCGCTCCAGGTAGTCGCGGCGGAAGATCTTCGAATTCGGCCGGCTGAACAGGCGCTCGCCGGTGGTACGGCCGATCAGGTAGTTGGTGCTGTCGCCGAGGATGGCGGCGCTCATCAGCAGCAGCGCCAGCAGGAGCGGGTCCATGGCGCCGTTGGCACACACCGCGCCGGCGATGAACAGCAGTGAGTCGCCCGGCAGGAAGGGCGTCACCACCAGGCCCGTCTCGCAGAAGATGACCAGGAACAGGATGGCGTAGATCCAGGTGCCGTAGTTGGTGACCAGCAGGTTCAGGTACTGGTCCAGGTGCAGGACCAGGTCGATCGGGTTGAATTCCATGGGGCGCCTTGAACGGGAAAACGGAGGCGGCCGGTGGCCGGGCGAGCGGCATTATAGGGGCAAGGGCTGGGCGAGCGGCGAGCTTCCGTCGAGGGTTTTCCGGCATGAAGGCTGCAGCTGTTTCCATTGTTTTCCACCAATGGAGGCCCGCCCATGGCGCTGCAGCTGCTGGAACATCCTGCTCTGAGCCTGGCCCAGGGCCACGGGCCGGACCTGCCCCAGCAGGCCGCCCGCGCTCGCGCGGCCTGGGTGGCCGGCCATCGGGGGCGGCCGCCGTCGCTGATGCTGGTGCTGCTCTGGGCACGGCAGTGCCCCAATGTGGTGCAGGTGCTGGACCACCACCTGGACGCGCTGTTCGCCGACTACGCCTGCACCCCGGAGGGCTGGAGTGAGGTGCAGGCCGCCCGTCAGGTGCTGGCGGCGCTCAACCTGCGGCTCTACAAGCACGGCCAGGCCGGTGCACGCCTGCCCGAACTGAGCGCCGGCCTGGTGCTGGCGCAGGACGGCCAGCTGCATTTCTTCCAGGCCGGTGCCGTGGGCCTGGCACGGGTCCATCGCGGCGTGCTGGAGCAACTGCCCGGCCACGAAGGCGGGCTGGGAGCCCAGCCCGAGCTGGCGGTGGTGCAGCACAGCCTGCCATTGCGCATGGGCGAGCCGTTGTTGCTGGCACCGCAGCCCTTGCTGCAGGTGGCTGACCTGCAACGCTTCCAGGCTGATTGCGCCGAACTCGCTCCCGGGCGCCTGGGCGAGGTGCTCGAACCGCTGCTGGCGGCCCCCGGTGCGGCGGCCGTGCTGTTGCCCGGCGCCGCCGACCAGTTGCCGGCGCCCACCCCGGGCAACAGCTGGCCGGCGGTTCCGGATGCCGCGCCCGGCCTGCAGGTGGACGGCTGGACGCTCCAGGCCGCCTGCGCCTACGGGCCGCCCGGGCGGCTGTTCCGCGCCCGGGACGACATCGGGCGCGAGGCCCTGCTGTGGCTGGCCGAAGGCCCGGCCGACGAAGCCTTCTGGCAGCGCGAGTGGGTGCTGCGGCGCAGCCCGGTGGCCAGCCTGCCTCAGGTGCTGTCGCCCCACCGGCCGCGCCGGCATGCCTTTTTCCTGTTCGAGCCGCCCCCTGCCGGCGTGCGCAGCCTGGCGGACTGGATCGGCAGCCAGGGACCGTTGCCGCCTGCGACCCTGGTCGCCCTGCTGTGCCAACTGATCGAAGCGGTGCGGGCCTTGCAGCGGCGCGGCATGCAGGGGCTGTGGCTGAACCCCCGGCAGATCCTGGTGGGGGATGACGGTCGGGTGCTGCTGTTGCCGGAGTTCGCCGCGATCCTCCCTGGCGTACAGCGCCAGCCGGTCCCGGTTCAGGCCGTGCCCCTGGCCCCGGAGCTGCGCCATGGGCGGGCGGCGGACGGCTCGGCCGACCAGTTCGCCCTGGCCGCGCTGTGCTACTGGATGCTCAGCGGACAATGGCCTGAAGTGGCGCGCCCCGAGGGTGGGCAGGCCAGTCGCTATGTGCCGCTGGCGAGCTTTCGCGGCGGGCTGCCGGAGGGCTGGGACGGTGTGCTGGCGCGGGCCCTGGCGCCCCAGGCGCGGGCGCGCTTCGAGGCACTCTCGGAGTTCCAGTTGGCCCTGGAGCGTGCCCTCCAGGCCGCGCGCCAGGCCCCCACGCCGCGCGACGGGCGCAGGGTGCGCCTGGCGCTGGCGGGGTTGCTGGCGGTGCCGGTGGTGATCGGGTTGTGGTGGGGGCTGAGCCTGTGAGGAGCGGGCTCAGTCGCCGATGGGCAGGATGTAGTTCTTGAACTGGCTGTCCTCGCGGAAGCCGATGGACTCGTAGACCTTCTGCGCCACTTCGTTGTCGGCGCTGGTGGACACCCGCATGCGCACGGCGTTGGTTTCCTTGGCCATCTTCTTCGCGGTCTGCAGCAGGCGGTCGGCCACCAGTTGGCGACGGGCGTCCTCGGCGACATAGATGTCGTTGAGAATCCACACGCGCTTGAGCGACAGCGACGAGAAGCTCGGGTAGAGCTGGCAGAAGCCCAGCAGCTTGTCCTCGTCATCGGCCAGGGCCAGGTAGATGATCGATTCCTTGCGCTTGAGACGGGTCTCCAGGAACTTGCGCGAGGAGTCCGGGAAGGGCAGCTCGCCGTAGAACTCGCGGTACTTCACGAACATCGGGCTCAGCAGGTCCAGATGCTCCAGGGTGGCTTGGACGATGCGCATGGGAAGACCTCGGCGTCGGTAGGAATACGGGAACGGAATGCAGGTGCCATGCCAGCACCGTCCCGATGCTGCCTCAAAATTTGGCTGCCGCGCAATCGCGGGTCATAGGCCTGTCTGGTGAAGGTGAGCGCGCTGTTAAGGGGCTGCCGATGCCAGGGTCCCATGTGTTAGCGCAAAACGAGCGGCGCCCGCTCGGCGGGAAATGTTCCGGCAGGACACTGCGGCAATGCGCCACAAGGCCCGCGTTCCGTGATCCGGGGCTTCGGTGCTAGAGTCGCCGCCCATGAAACGGACCCCTCCCACCCGCTCGTTGATCGCCTGGATGCTCTATGCCTGCGTCCTGCTCAACGCGCTCGCCTGCAGCGTCCACCACGGGCAGGCGATGGGGTTGGAATTGAGCGGCCTGGGCGGTGCCTTCTGTTCCGCCCATGGCGAATCGGGGCCGGGTTTCGGCGACCTGCCGGGCGAGCTGTCGAAGCTTGCCAGTGCCGGCTTCAACTGCCCGATGGGCTCGGCCATCACCCTCGGCGTCATCTTCTTCCTCGGCCTTTACTGGCTGCAGCGCCAGCGCACGATCCCGCGGCCGACCCGCGAGCGCCGCTGTGCGGCCCCACCGCGAGAACGCTGGCCTTCAGCCAACCCCCGCGCCTCCCCCTGAGTTTCCGGCTCGTCCCCTGCGGCCCGCCTGCGCGTGGCCGTCGCGTCCTGCCGCCCGTGCATCCGTCCGGCGCGGCCTGATCCACCTGATCCGGAAAATCACGATGTCCCTTTCTGCCCGTTCCACCGACCGCCGTACTCCCTTCACCCTCGACCGCAGCCAACTGCGCTGGCGCCAGGCCTTCGCCTTCGCGGCCGGCCTGGCCCTGTGCAGCGGCCTGCAGGCGGCCGAGCACGTCCACACCGCACCCACAGCGGCCAAGGACAGCGACGCCCATGAGCTGCAGCCCACGGTCGTCACTGCCGTGCAGCAGAGCTCGCCGCTGACCGTGGTGGCCGACCCGAAGGACGCCCGCCAGCCCATCCCCGCCAGCGACGGCGCGGACTACCTGAAGACCATTCCCGGCTTCGCCGCCGTGCGCAACGGCGGCACCAACGGTGACCCGGTGCTGCGCGGCATGTTCGGCTCGCGCCTCAACCTGCTCACCAACGGCGGCCAGATGCTCGGTGCCTGCCCGGGCCGCATGGACGCCCCCAGCTCCTACATCTCGCCGGAAACCTTCGACCGCCTCACCGTCATCAAGGGCCCGCAGACCGTGCTCTGGGGCCCCGGCGCCTCGGCCGGCACGGTGCTCTTCGACCGTGAGCCGGAGCGCTTCGGCGAGCTGGGCAGCCGCGTCCACGCCAGCGTGCTGGCCGCCTCCAACGGGCGCTTCGACAAGGTGCTGGACGGCGCCGTGGGCAGCGAGCTGGGCTACCTGCGCTTCACCGGCAACCAGTCCCAGTCCGACGACTACGAGGACGGCAACGGCGACACCGTGCCCTCGCGCTGGCGCAAGTGGAACGGCGACGTGGCCTTGGGCTGGACCCCCGACGAAGACACCCTGGTGGAACTGACCGCCGGCCGTGGCAACGGCGAGGCCCGCTACGCCGGGCGCGGCATGGACGGCAGCCAGTTCCTGCGGGAAAGCCTCGGCCTGCGCTTCGAGCGCAGCAACCTGGGCGGCGTGCTCGACAAGCTGGAGGCGCAGGTCTACTACAACTACGCCGACCACGTGATGGACAACTTCCGCCTGCGCAGCCCCAACCCCTCCAGCTCCATGCCCATGCCGATGGCCTCCCAGGTGGACCGCCGCACCCTCGGCGGGCGTGTCGCCGCCACCTTCAAGTGGAGCGACGTGGAACTGGTGGCCGGCCTCGACGCCATGCGCAGCGAGCACCGCAAGCGCGCCTCGCGCTATTCGATGATGAGCGGCCAGTTCACCGACGCCGACCAGTTCCCCCGTGTGCGTGATGCGCTGATGCACAACTACGGCGCCTTCGGCGAGCTGACCTGGTACGCCGCCGACCGCAACCGGGTGATCACCGGCGCCCGCCTGGACCACGCCCAGACCCTCGACGACCGCGCCACCGTGGGCCGCATGAACATGGCCAACCCCACCTACGGCAAGACCCGCTCCGATACCCTGCCCAGCGGCTTCATGCGCTACGAGTACGACCTGGCGGATGCCCCGGCCACCCTCTACGCCGGCCTCGGCCACGTGCAGCGCTTCCCCGACTACTGGGAGCTGTTCTCCCCCGGCAGCGGCCCGGCCGGTTCGGTCAACGCCTTCGACGGCGTGAAGCCGGAGAAGACCACCCAGCTCGACTTCGGCGTGCAGTACAACGACGGCGACCTGGAAGCCTGGGCCTCCGGCTACATCGGCCAGGTTCGCGACTACATCCTGTTCACCTACACCCCAGGGATGATGGGCGCCACCTCCCGCGCCGATAACATCGACGCGCGCATCATGGGCGGCGAGCTGGGCGCGGCCTACCGCCTGGACGACAACTGGAAGGCGGACGGCACCCTGGCCTACGCCTGGGGCAAGAACAGCTCCGACGGCCGTGCACTGCCGCAGATGCCGCCGCTGGAAGCGCGCCTGGGGCTCACCTACGAGCAGGACGCCTGGAGCGCCGGCGCCCTGTGGCGCGTGGTGGCCGCGCAGAACCGCGTGGCGGAGAAGCAGGGCAACGTGGTCGGCCAGGATTTCGACAAGAGCGGCGGCTTCGGCGTGTTCTCCCTCAACGGCGCCTACCGCCTGACGTCCAACCTCAAGGTCAGCGCCGGGGTCGACAACCTCTTCGACAAGGCCTACTCCGAGCACCTCAACCGCGCCGGCGACGCCGGGTTCGGCTTCCCCGCCGACCCCGAGGCGATCAACGAGCCGGGTCGCACCCTGTGGACCAAGGTCGACTTCAGCTTCTGATCACCGTTCGATAGCGGGCCTGGCGGCCCTGTGGAAAGATCGGGCGGCGCCTCCAGGGCACCTCTGAATCGTTGGAGGTGCCCTCGCAGGGCGTTGCCAGGAGCTGCCATGACCCGCTTTCTGATCACCCTCGCGACCCTGCTGGTCGCCCTCTACCTGCTGCTCTGCGCCGGGCTCTACCTGTTCCAGCGCCAGCTGCTCTACGTGCCTCAGCCGCGCACCCTCGACGCGCCGGGCAGCACCCTCGAACTCACCCGCCCCGAGGGACCGCTGCAGGTCACGGTGCAGGCCCACGACGGGCCCCGGGCGCTGCTGTACTTCGGCGGCAATGCCGAGGACGTCTCCCTCAACCTCCCCGAGCTGCGCCAGGCCTTCCCCGACCGCGCGCTGTACCTGATGCACTACCCGGGCTACGGCGGCAGTGCCGGCGAGCCTTCCGAAGCGCTGATCGTGCGCGACGCCCTGGCCCTGTTCGACCAGGTGCAGGCCACGCACCCGCAAGTGGATGTGGTGGGGCGCAGCCTCGGCTCCGGGGTTGCCGTGCAGGTGGCCAGCGCGCGGCCGGTGAGGCGGTTGGTGCTGGTCACGCCCTACGACAGCATCGAGGCGGTGGCGGCGGAGCGCTTCCCCTGGGTGCCGGTGGGCTGGTTGCTGAAGGATCGCTACCGCTCGGTGGACCGGGTCGGTGCCCTGCGGATGCCGAGCCTGCTGTTGGTGGCGGTGCAGGACCGGGTGATTCCCCCGGCCCACGCCGAACGCCTCGTCCGGCACTTCGCCCCCGGTGTGGCGCGGCTGGAGCCGCTGGAGGGCGTGGGGCACAACGACATCAGCCTGCACCCGCGCTACTGGGCGCTGCTGCAGGAGGCCCTGCGCTAAGAAGGGGCCGGGGGGTGCGGCTCAGGCGTAGACGCTGATGCCGCCCTTGGCCTGCAGCCAGTCGCGGTAGGTTTCCAGGGATTGGGTCTGCTGGTTGCCGTTCACCCCGACGAAGGACAGGCCGCCGCCCAGGTTCTTGTCCAGCAGCTTCTGCACCTGGGTGAGCAGCTTGGCTGCATCGTCACGGTCGAGGCTGGAAACGTCGGGCAACTGCAGCTTGGCGCCGCCGCTGCCGTTGAGCCCGGCCTGGCTGGCCTGGGTGGCGTTGGTGATGACGTTGCCGGTGTCGCCGGCCATGGCGTTCATCAGGCCGCCACGGCCCTGGGCCACCAGGTTGGCGGCGAGCTTGCGCAGGTCGGCAATGGGATCGGAAGGCGTCTGCGGCTTGTCGGTGGTGCCGGACGTGCCGCTGTTGCCGGCCTTGTTGCCAGCCAGCGAGGCGAGGTAGCCGGCCAGCGGCGAGTTGTTGTTGATGAGGGTCATGGGTGGATTCCCCGAATTTGCGGACACCCGCGTTCAGCATAAAGCGGGCCAGGTGGCTGCAAGCCAGGCGTGGCAAGGGGTGGCGCGTGTCGCGTGCCGGTCGGGGCGGCGTCGGCTTGCCGGCACCGGGCAAGGCCTTGCCGGGTTGGCCAGGGGCCAGCAACTGACGCCGGCCCCGGGAGCCCGTATCATCGCCGCCCTGTTTCACTGCCGATGGACCTGCTGGATGCTGTCTGCCGTCAAGCGCTACACCGCGTTGATCTCCGGAACCCTGGTGCGCTGCTTCCCGCGCACCACCGCCTACCTGCGTGCCGAACGTGAGGCCGCCGAAGCCGCCCAGGCCCTGGCTCGTGCCCAGGCACAGCAGAAGAAGGCGCGCCCGCGCGGGCGCAACAAGAAGGCCAGCGAAGGCAAGGGCCGCACCACCGCCCGCAAGTCCGCCCCCAAGGAACCTGGCGGGGCCCGCGAGGCCGTCGAGGGCCCGAGCGTCTACCGCGCCGCCGCGCTGCCCCGGCGCAAGGGCGCCGAAGAGGCGATGCGTGCGCGGGTGGCCGAAGCCGTCGCGGTGGGTGTGGTGGCGGCACCGTCCGACGAGCAATGGGCGATGATCCTCGCCCGTGGGCCGCTGACGCGCATCTTTGCCGGCGCCGGCTCGGGCAAGTCCACCACTCTGTTGCTGCGGGTGGTCTACCTGCTGGCCCACCTGGGCGTCGACCCGGCCAAGCTCACCGTCATCTCCTTCACCAACGCCTCCTGTGCCCAACTGCGTGAGCAACTGATGCGGGTGCTGGCGTTCTGGCAGGTGCCCTTCGACGCAGCCCAGGCGCGCCAGTGCGTGCGGACCTTCCATTCGGCCATGGGCGTACTGGCCAAGAGCGAGATGGGCGTGAGCGCCTGGTTCGAGCAACTGGACAGCCGCGATGCCGGCGACGAGCCGGACAACCCCCTGGCCGCCGGCCGTCTGAAGCCGTCCCAGCAGCGCCTGCTGCAGGAGGCCTACCACGCCTGCTACGCCGAGGACGTCGGCTTCCGCACGGCGGTCCACGCCCTGCTGGGCCTGGAGCCCGATGCGGTGCTGTCGAAGACCCCGGAAGGCCCGTTGCGCCTGGCCGGCGAGCTGGGACCGATGGCCCTGCCGGAGGCGTTCCACGTGCAGGCCGGGTTCATCGAGAGCCTGGGGTTGCGGGTGGATGCATTGCAGCCGGACGCCCTGGCCTGCCCCCAGCGGGACCAGCAGTTCATCCGCGCGCTGCAACCCTTCTGGGCGCGTTTCCAGGCGCTGTTGCGCCAGCGCGGGCTGGCCACCTTCAACATGGCGTTCTGCGAACTCACCGAGCGGCTGGAAAAGGGCGGGCTGAAGCTGCCCGCGCTGGTGCCGCTGACCCACCTGCTGATCGACGAGTTCCAGGACATCTCCCCGCAGATCGTCCGCTGGCTGCGGGCCGCCCACGAGCGCCTGGCGCAGGCCGGGGAGACCCCGAGCCTGATGGCCATCGGTGACGACTGGCAGTCCATCTACGGCTGGCGCGGCAGCTCGCCGGAGCTGTTCATGGACTTCGACCGCCACTTCGCCAAGGGGCGCGGCAAGAAGAGCGCGGTGCTGCGCCTGGAGACCAACTACCGCTCCATCGACGCCGTGGTGCGCGACGGCGAGGCGGTGCTGGGCGGCGTGGCCTTCAAGCAGGACAAGACCTGCCGCGCCGTGCGCGAGGCCCGGCCGGGTGACCATGGCGTGCGGCTGGTGCAGGGCTTCGAACTGCCCGGCGGCTTGTCGGCGCTGGTGGCCGAGCTGCAGGCCCAGTGCGCCCATGTGGCCGGCCTGGAGCGCGCCGAACGCACGCCTGTGCTGCTGCTCGGCCGGCGCAACGACACCCTGCGCACGGTGCAGACGGCGCTGGAGTCGGGGTTGCCGGTGAAGGCCCTGACCATCCACCGGGCCAAGGGCTTGCAGGCGGAGGTGGCGGTGATCGTCGACGACTGCCAGCCGCCGGAATCCCACCCCCTGCGCAACGCGCTGTACGCCCACAGCGGCTACTTCCGCAACAGCTACGACCAGGCCATGCGCGACGAGAACCTGCGCCTGGCCTACGTCGCCATCACCCGCGGCGTGAGCCGGGTGATCTGGTACTGCCGCCGCCCCCAGGGCGCCACCGCCGTGCTGGCCGCCCGCGCGCCGGATCTCTGAGCGCGTGAGCCTGATAGTGGTGCTGGCAGCTCCGATGGTGGGCTGAAGCCCACCCTACGGTTCAGGCCGTAGCCGGGGTTTCAACCCTGCCTTGAA
>NZ_LXJQ01000085.1:0-11935 GCF_001728925.1 Pseudomonas sp. 1D4 | reverse complement strand
CCCCCAGCACCGTCCCCAGCGGCAGCGCGGCCCGCCCGACGCCCCCCCGCCTCGCCCCCCCCCCGCAGCAACGCCCGGCCCCCCCCGTGCGGCGGCGCGGCTTCCTGGCCCGCCACGCCCGCGCCCTGGCATTGGCGGTGGTCGGCCTGCCCCTGGCGGCCTACAGCGGCTGGCTGGCCGGCTGGGTGCCGGACAGTTACCACCGCTACAGCGCCGACACCAGCATCCAGCGCTTCACCCTGGGCGACGGCAGCGAAGTGGAGCTGAACCTCGGCAGCCGCCTGAGCTACGCCAGCTTCATCGACCAGCGCCGGGTGGAGCTGTCCCGTGGCGAAGCCTACTTCCACGTCAGCCGCGACCCGCAGCACCCCTTCGTGGTGAATGCCGGGGAAGGCTCGATCACCGTCACCGGCACCCGCTTCAACGTCTGGACCTACCGGGACAACGTCGTGGTCACCGTCACCGAAGGCTCGGTCAAGGTGCGCAGCGCCCGCCACGGCAACGACAGCAACCTCTCCCCCGGCATGCAGGCCGCCTTCCGCCCCGGCGACCTGCAGCCCCACGTCGGCGCAGCGGACACGAGCAAGGCGCTAGCCTGGCGCAATGGCAAGCTGGTGCTCGACGACCTGCCCCTGGCCGACGCCCTGCCGCTGATCAACCGCTACCTCGACCACCCCCTGGTGCTCGGCGACGCCAGCGTTGGCGAGCAGCGCATCGGCGGCATCTACAGCACCCAGGACATCGGCAACCTGGTCAAGGCCCTGCCCAAGGTGCTGCCGATCCGCCTGGCCACCCGGGGCGACGGCCGCGTGGTGATCCACGCCCGCTGAGCCCGCGCCCCTGGCCACCCCTCCGGACTAAATCACCCGAGCCTCCATCCGTTTCCCAGGCAGCCCTCCGTGGTCGTCGCAACGGCGGTCGCGGGTCGTCAGCCAGCCCGGAAGCCCCGCATGCCCACACCTCGACAACTGCTCGCCGTGCCCCTGCTCGCCCTCCCCCTGCTGGCCCTGGTGGCCTGGACCCAGGCCCCACGGTCGGCCCACCCGGACAGCGTCGCCGTCACTCTGGCGGACCTGGAGAGCAGCGTCAGCGCCCTCGGCACCCTGCAGCCCCGGCACTACGTCGATGTTGGCGCCCAGGCCTCCGGGCAGATTCTCAAGCTCCATGTGGAGCCCGGCGACAGCGTGCGCCAGGGCGACCTGCTGGTGGAAATCGACCCGTCCACCCAGCAGGCCAAGGTGGATGCCGGGCGCTACTCCATCCAGACCCTCGAAGCCCAGCTCGCCGAACAGCGCGCCCAGCACGACCTGGCCAACCAGCAGCACACCCGACAGCGCACCCTGCTCGCCGGCGGCGCCGGCCGTGAAGAAGACCTGCAGGTGGCCCAGGCCCAGGTCCGCGCCACCCGCGCCCGCATCGACATGATCCGCGCCCAGATCGACCAGGCCCGCGCCACCCTGCGCAGCGACGAGGCCGAGCTGGGTTACACGCGCATCTACGCGCCCCTCTCCGGCACCGTGGTGGCCCTGGACGCACGGGTCGGCCAGACCCTCAACGCCCAGCAGCAGACCCCGCTCATCCTGCGCATCGCCCAGCTCTCGCCCATGACTCTCTGGGCCCAGGTGTCCGAAGCCGACATCGGCCGCATCCAGGCCGGCATGCCCGCCTGGTTCAGCACCCTGGGCGGCGGCGGACGGCGCTGGGACGCGAAGGTGCGGCAGATCCTGCCGCTGCCACCACGGCCCCTGGAGCAGCTCAGCCAGGGCGGCGGCAGCCCCACCGCCGGTGGCGGCCGCGTGGTGCTCTACACCGTGCTGCTGGACGTGGACAACCCTGACGGCGCCCTGATGACCGACATGACCGCCCAGGTGCAGTTCGTCGAAGGCCACGCCCGCAACGCCCTCACCATCCCCCTGGCGGCCCTGCGCGACGGCGACCGGGTGCGGGTGGTGAACGAGCGCGGCGCCGTCGAGGAGCGCCAACTGCGCATCGGCCTGCGGGACCGCATGCGCGTCCAGGTGCTCGCCGGCCTGGCCGAAGGCGAACGGCTGCTGGTAGGCGACGAGGCCCACGAAGGATGAACGGCGAAGCGCCCCTGCTGGAACTGCAGGACGTCCGCAAGCGCTACGGCGGCAACGGTGCCCCCGAAGTGGAGGTGCTGCGCGGCGTCTCCCTGCGCATCCAGGCCGGCGAATACGTCGCCATCGTCGGCGCCTCCGGCTCCGGCAAATCCACCCTGATGAACATCCTCGGCTGCCTGGACCGCCCCAGCGCCGGGCACTACCGCTTCGCCGGGCGCGACGTGGCGCAGCTCGATGCCGACGCCCTGGCCTGGCTGCGCCGCGAAGCCTTCGGCTTCGTCTTCCAGGGCTACCACCTGATCCCCGCCGCCTCTGCCCGCGAGAACGTCGAAGTGCCCGCCCTCTACGCCGGCACCCCCGCCCCGCAACGCGCCGCCCGCGCCCGTGACCTGCTGCAGCGCCTGGGCCTGGGCAGCCGCAGCGACAACCGCCCGCACCAGCTCTCCGGGGGCCAGCAGCAGCGGGTCTCGATCGCCCGTGCGCTGATGAACGGCGGCCACGTGATCCTCGCCGACGAACCCACCGGCGCACTGGACAGCCAGAGCGGCGAAGACGTCATGCACCTGCTCGACGCCCTGTCCGCCGAAGGCCACACCCTGCTGCTCATCACCCACGACCGCCAGGTGGCGGCACGGGCCCGTCGGGTGATCGAAGTGCGCGACGGGCAGATCATCAGCGACAGCGGCACCGACCCCGCCATCAGCCCCCGGGCACGGCCCGCCAGCCAACTGCGCGAACGCCTGGAGCAGCCCGGCCTCGCACCGGCCGGCGCCTGGGCCGGCGAGCTGCTCGATGCCCTGCGCGCCGCCTGGCGGATGATGGGCGTCAACCGCTTCCGCACCGCGCTGACCCTGCTCGGCATCGTCATCGGCGTCGCCTCGGTGGTGGTGATGCTGGCCATCGGCGAGGGCAGCAAGCGCCAGGTCATGGCACAGATGGGCGCCTTCGGCTCCAACATCATCTACCTCTCCGGCTACCCCCCAGCGCCTCGGCTGCCGGAGGGGGTCATCACCCTCGACGACATCGCCGCGCTGTCCGCCCTGCCCCAGGTGCGGCGGATCATGCCGGTGATCGGCGGCGAGCTGCTGGTGCGCTACGGCAACCGCGACATCACCCCCTACGTGCGCGGCAACGGCGTGGACTTCCCCGAGATCCTCAACTGGCCGGTGGCCAGCGGACGCTATTTCGACGCCCGGGAAGAAGCCGAAGCGGCGCCGGTCGCAGTGATCGGGCAGAAGGTGCGCGACACCCTGTTCCCCGGCCTCGACCCGGTGGGCCGTGACCTGCTCATCGGCCAGGTGCCGTTCCGTGTCATCGGCACCCTGGTGGCCAAGGGCGCCAGCTCCGGCGACGAAGACGCCGACAACCAGGTGGTGGTGCCCTACTCCGCCGCCAGCATCCGCCTGTTCGGCAAGCCCGACCCGGCGTTCGTCGTGGTGGCCGCTGCCGACGCCAGCCGGGTGCAGGCCACCGAAGCGGCGCTGGACCGCCTGCTGCTGCGCCTGCACCGAGGCGTGCGGGACTTCGAGCTGACCAACAACGCCGCCCTGATCCAGGCCGAGGCCAACACCCGCAACAGCCTCTCGCTGATGCTCGGCGCCATCGCCGCCATCTCCCTGCTGGTGGGTGGCATCGGCGTGATGAACGTGATGCTCATGACCGTGCGCGAACGCACCCGCGAGATCGGCATCCGCATCGCCACCGGCGCCCGCCAGCGCGACATCCTCCGCCAGTTCCTCACCGAGGCCTCGCTGCTCTCCGTCACCGGCGGCGGGCTCGGCCTGCTGCTGGCCGGCCTGGTGGGCGGCCTGCTGCTGCTCACCGACGTGGCCCTGGGCTTCTCCCTGCTCGCCGCCCTCGGCGCCTTCGGCTGCGCTCTGGCCACCGGCGTCCTGTTCGGCTACATGCCGGCCCGCAAGGCCGCGCGCCTCGACCCGGTAACCGCACTCACCCAACCATGACCGACGCCAAGCCCCTCCTCGCCCTGCTGTGCCTGACCCTGGCCGCCTGCACCCGCCAGGCACCGGTCGAACCCGACGCCCTCACCCCGCCGCCCCGGTGGCAGGCAGCCGTCCCGGATGCGGCCGTCAGCGTCCGCGACTGGTGGCGTCACTTCAACGACCCGGCCCTGGAACGCCTGGTCCAGACGGCCCGTGCCGGCAGCCACGACCTGGCCGCCGGCCGCGCCCGCCTGCGCCAGGCCCGGGCCGCCGTCACCCAGGCCCGCGCACCGCTGTTGCCCGAGCTCAAGGCAGACCTCAGCGCCAACCAGCAACGCCTGCTGCGCGGCCCGGGTTTCAGCCAGCTGGATGCCAGCCGCGAGCAGCCGCGCTACCACAGCTTCAGCGGCCTGCTGAACGCCAGCTACGAACTCGACCTGTGGGGCGGCAAGGCCGCCGCCCTGGCCAGCGCCGAACAGGGCTACGCCGCCAGCCGTTTCGACCAGGCCGCCCTGGAGCTGACCCTGGAAAGCGCCGTGGCCAGCGCCTACCTCAGCCTCCAGGCCCTGGCGGAGCAACAGCGGATCGCCCGGCACAACCGCGACAACGCCCGCCAGGTCCTGGCGCTGGTGCAGACCCGGCAGGCCGCCGGCGCTGCCGGCGCCGTGGAGCTGGCCCAGCAGCAGGGCCTGCTGGCCGCCCGCGAGCGCGAGCACGCGCGCCTCCGGCAACAGCGGCAGGAGGCCCGGGTCGCCCTTGCCGCCCTGCTCGGCCAGCCCGTGCAGCAGTTGCAGGTCAGCGACCAGGGCTTCGAGCGCCTCGCCAACCCGGCCCTCGACCCCGGCCTGCCCAGCGCGCTGCTGGCCCGGCGTCCGGACATCGCCGCCGCCGAAGCCCGCCTGGCCGCCGCCGAGGCTGATATCACCGTGGCCCGCGCCGCCCTGCTGCCGAGCCTCAGCCTCACCGCCGCCCTGGGCAGTGGCGCCGACCAGTTCCCCGACCTGCTGCGCAACCCCTACACCAACCTGGGCGTGGCCCTCAGCGCGCCGATCTTCAACGCCGGCCGCCTGGACGCCGTGCACCAGCAACGCCAGGCGCGCCAGGCGGAGCTGCTGGCCACCTACCGGGGCGCCATCGTCAATGCCTTCGCCGACGTCGAACGTGCCCTGCTGGCCCTGGAGGGCAGCGCCCACCAGCAACGCTGGCAAGCCGAAGAACGCGAGCGCGCCCGGCAGGCGTTCGAACTGGCCGAACGCCGTTACCGGGCGGGAGCGGAAACCTGGCTGACGGTGCTGGAGACCCAGCGCAGCCTGTTCCAGGCCGAAGATGCCGCCGTGCAGGTGCGCCTCGCGCAACTGCAGGCCAGTGTCAGCCTGTACAAGGCACTCGGCGGCGGCTGGCAGCCGCCCGAGGGCTGAGGCGGGATCAGGTGGCGTCGGCGTGGCTGACCAGTCCCTTCACCAGCACCGCGGCGGTGGCCAGGGCGGCCGGCAGTACCAGGGCGGTGAGCACCTGTTCGAAGTTCCAGCCCAGGCCCAGCAGGGTGGCGCCGATCCAGGCACCGAGGATGGCGCCGAAGCGGCCGATGCCGAGCATCCAGGACACACCGGTGGCGCGGCCCTGGGTCGGGTAGAAGCGTGCCGCGAGGGACGGCATGGCCGATTGCGCGCCGTTGATGCACATGCCCGCCACCAGCACCAGGGTGGCCAGCAGGGTCATCTGCCCCAGGCTCTGGCCGACGAGCCAGGCGAAGACCCCGGCCAGCAGGTAGAACACGCCGATCACCCGGTGCGGGTCAAAGCGGTCCATCGCCCAGCCCACACCCACCGCACTGAGCACGCCGCCCAACTGGAACAGCGCGCCGATGGAGGCGGCCTGCTCCAGGCTCGCGCCACTGTCGCGCAGTAGGGTCGGCAGCCAACTGGTGAGCAGGTAGACGATCACCAGCCCCATGAAATAGGTCAGCCACAGCAGCAGGGTGCCGGCGCTGTAGGTGCCGGAGAAGATCACCCGGAACACGTTGCGGCTCTGCACCGTCTGCTGCTCCGGCACGCTGAAGCCGGTGGCCACGGCCACTTCGCTCGGGGCGATGGGCGCCAGCACGCGGCGAACGCGCTCATCGCCCTTGTGGCGCACCACCAGGTAGCGTGCCGACTCGGGCAGCCACAGCAGCAGCACCACGGTCAGCAGCAGCGGCAGCAGGCCACCGATCAGCAACAGGCTGTGCCAGCCGAAGGCCGGAATCAGCTTGGCGGAAACGAAGCCGCCGCCCGCCATGCCCAGGTTGAAGCCGCAGAACATGCTGGTCACCAGCAGCGACTTGAGGCGCTCGGGGGTGTACTCGGAGAGCAGCGTGGTGGCGTTGGGCATCGCCGCCCCCAGCCCCAGGCCGGTTAGGAAGCGCAGCACCAGCAATTGCTCGACGTTGGCGCTGAAGGCAGAGAACAGGCTGAACAGCCCGAACAGGAACACCGCACCCACCAGCACCAGCTTGCGCCCGAAGCGGTCGGCCAAAGGGCCGGAGCCGAGGGCGCCGAAGACCATGCCGATCAGCGCGGCACTCATCACCGGGCCCAGGCTGGCACGGTCGATGCCCCACTCCTGGGTCAGGGCCGGGGCGATGAAGCCCATGGCGGCGGTGTCGAGGCCGTCGAGGAAGACGATGAGGAAGCACAGCAGGACGACGCGCCACTGGTAGGCGGACAACGGCTGGGCATTGATGAAGCGCTGGACATCGAGGATGCCCGCAACGGGGACGTGGGCTTGGCTGGTCATGCAAGGATTCCTGCTGGAGCCTGGCACCCCGCGCTCATGCGATGGCACGGCCCGGGCAGGCTCGGACTCTCGTTGTTGTTATTCGCCCGGGCGTTGGCCGCGGGCTGGGCAGACGTTACGGAGAGTGCCCGGGGCATTCAATTCGATAATCGGCAAAGCGTTCGATAGACGAACAGGTTCAGCCAGGCGGACGCAGCCGCCTTGGCTGTGCACGCATCCCCTCAGTGGAACAGACGGGTACTGAGTTCCTTGCTGGCTTCCAGCAGCACCGGCAGCAGGCGGTTCTCCAGCTCCTGGCGGGACACGCGGCCGGCGTGGGTGCCCACGTTCAGCGCAGCCAGCACCTGGCCGGCGGAGTCCTTCAGCGGCACGGCGACGGAGCGCAGGCCCATTTCCAGCTCCTGATCGATGATCACCCAGCCCTGGCGGCGGATCTCGTCGATGCTCGCGCGCAGGCCGTCGGGGGTGCAGACGGTGCGGCTGGTCTTCACCTGCAGGTCGGCGTGCTCCAGGTAGTCCTCCAGGGCCGCGTCGTCGAGGGCGGCCAGCAGGATGCGCCCCATGGAGGTGCAGTAGGCCGGCAGGCGGCTGCCGACGCTGAGGTCCACCGAGATGAGCCGCTGGGGCGTGGCGGAACGGGCGATGTAGAGAATCTCGTCGCCCTCCAGGGTGGCCATGGAGCAAGCCTCATGCAGTTGCTCGCTGAGGCGGTCGAGGATCGGCTGGGCCGTCACCGCCAAGGGTGTCGAAGACAGGTAGGCATGGCCCAGGGTCAGCACCTTGGGCAGCAGCGAGTAGGTACGCCCATCGGTGGTGACGTAGCCCAGCTTCATCAGCGTGTGCAGGCACCGGCGCACGGCGGCACGGGGAATCTCGGTGCGGTGGCTGATCTGGGCGATGGTCAGGTGGCGCTTGCGCTCCTGGAAGGCATGGATCACCGCCAGGCCCCGCGCCAGGGAGGTCATGAAGTTGGGGTCCCCGGTGAAAGCCTCGATGCGCTTGGCCGGCGAGGCGACGATAGGCGGCGCCAGGGGGGTCAGGGGAGCACGCGTTTCTTCGGTCATTGTTGTTGTCCTGTATGGAATCGCGGTCGCAGCAGGTGGCCGATTATCGAACCGAAGTTCGATAATCGCAATTGAGCCCTGGTACGGACATCCGTAGGTTCTGCGCCGCCGGGGAGCACGCGGTCCGGTCAGGTGCCGCGCCGTTTCTCGGTCGGGTCACGCCCACAAGGCGGTGCCCACTTCCCCCCCGCAGACGCCACCACCCCGACGCGCCACCCGCGCGTCCGGGGCTGGCACCTGTTTGCCCGGGTGATGCCGAAGCCCCCCAGGCAGACAGGAGGCCAATGCCGATGGGGATGAAGATCGGCGCGACGATGGCGGGACTCTGCAGCATGTTCAGTCCATGGAGTCGGGTTGTACCGAGCGCAGTTGCCGGAGCCGGCTGCGGGTGCGGGAGAAATCCATGTGCGGCCTGCCCCGGCACAGGGCGTCGAGGTCCGCCTCGCTGGCCAACAGCAGGCGCGTGCCGGCGTCGTAGGCGATGTCCACCAGGTTGACGAAGCGTTGCTGGACGTCGATGGCCTCCTCGCCCAGGCACGGCACCTCGCTGATGGCGAGGTGCCGGAACTGCCGACACAGCCAGAGGAAGTCAGCACCGGAGCGCGGGTCCCGGCAGAGCCTGTCGAAGGCGATCCAGGCCCGATCGGCGCCCGCCGCCTGCACCGGCAGCAGCCGGTGGTTGACCGTCAGCACCTGGGCGCCCACCTCCGTCAGCCCCAGGCGGGCAGCGAGCCAGCCCTCGGGAAAGGCCGATTGCGGCCAGGCGTACTCGCCCCAGGCTTCCCGCTCGCCGCCACGCTGGCGGTAATCCTCGCCGCCGTCCAGGTGGATCACCTCAAAGCGTTTCTCGATCAGGGCGATGGCGGGCTTGAAGCGCTCCCGGTACAGCGGGTTCGGGCACAGACCGTCCGGGTGGTAGTTGGAGGTGCACACCAGGCCGACGCCCTCCTCCACCAGCACCTTGAGCAGGCGCCCGAGCAGCACGGCATCGCCGATGTCATGGACGTGGAACTCGTCGAAGCACAGCAGCGGCGCCTCCCGGGCCAGCGCGCGGGCGGCCAGGGCCAGCGGGTCCGGCTGGCCGGCGAAGGCGGCGATGCGCCCCTGCAGCTCCTGCAGGAAGGCGTGGAAGTGCACCCGCCGCTTGCCCGGCACCGGGGCCGCGTCGAAGAAGGCATCCATGACGAAGCTCTTGCCGCGCCCCACGCCGCCCCAGAGGTAGAGCCCGGCCGGCAGGCGCCGCAGCCAGCCGCTGCGCCCCGCCACAAACGCCTCCAGCCATTGGCCGAGACGGGCAATGGCGGTGCGTTGCGCGGGGTCGGCCCGGTAGCCACGGGCCTCCAGCGCAGACTCGAAGTGCCGCTGGATGCGCTGGCCGATGGGTTCGGTCAGCGCATCGGCCACGGGGGCCGGTTCCCTAGAAGTCAAAGAACACCGTTTCCCCTTCACCCTGGATGCGGATGTCGAAGCGGTAGGCCAGGCGCCCCTCCACTTCGCAGCGGCGCGCCACCAGCGTCTCGCGGCGTTGCGGCTGCTCGATGAGGTTGAGCACCGGATCGGCCGCGTTGGCCTGGGCCTCGTCCTCGAAGTACAGGCGGGTCTGCAGGTGGATGTTGATGCCCCGGGCGAACAGCGAGACGTTGATGTGCGGCGACATGGGCACCCCGGCGGCGTTCTTCACCACGCCGGGCTTGATGGTGTGCAGGGTCCACTCGCCGGCGTCGAAGGTGGTGGCGGTACGGCCGAAGCTGTTGAACGGCTTCTCCAGGTCGAAGGCGGTGTCGTACACGCCCTCGTGGTTGGCCTGCCAGAACTCCAGGAAGGAGTCGCGCACCAGGTGGCCGTTGCCGTCGTAGACGTGGCCGATCAGCACGATGTGTTCACCCGGCGCGCCGGGCTTGGCCATGCGGTTCCAGATCTCCTGGTCGCGGGTCGGGTTGCCGGCGGCTTCGAGGGCCAGGCCGATGTGCACGTAGGGGCCGGCGGTCTGGGAAGGGGTTTCCGGCAGCAGTTCGATGGGCATGCGGGTGGCTCCTCAGCGGTTCTCGAAGTGGGTCTTGCGCTGGCCGCGCAGCACGATGTCGAAGCGGTAGGCCAGGCAGTCCATGGGGTTGGCGTTGCCCATGTCCAGCTTGGCGATCAGCGTCTGCACGGCATCGGGGTTGGCGATGCTCTTGACGATGGGGCACAGCGGGATGAGCGGGTCGCCTTCGAAATACAGCTGGGTGATCAGCCGGGTGGAGATGGACGGGCCGCTGATGGAGAAGTGGATGTGCGCGGGTCGCCAGTCGTTCGGGCCGTTGCGCCAGGGGTACGGGCCCGGCTTGACGGTGCGGAAGATGTAGCGGCCCTCGCTGTCGGTCAGGGCACGGCCGACGCCGCCGAAGTTGGGGTCCAGGGGCGCCAGGTAGCGGTCGTTCTTGTGGCGGTAGCGGCCGCCAGCGTTGGCCTGCCACATCTCCACCAGGGTGTGGGGGATCGGCTTGCCGTACTGGTCCATGACCCGGCCGGAGACGACGATGCGCTCACCGATGGGCAGGCCGCCGTGGTTGAAGTTCAGCAGCAGGTCGTTGTCGTGCTCGCCCATCTTCAGGTGGGAGAAGTCCGGGCCGGTGGTCTCCGACAGCGATTGCGGGATGCTCACCAGCGCCTGGCGCGGCGAGCGCGGCACGGAGGTCTTGTAGTCGGGGGTCAGGGCCTTGGGGTGCCAATTACGGTCGCGGATGACAAAACGGCTTTCCGAGGGAAGATCGGCCATGTCGGTCTCCTGTTGTTCGAGTTGTGGAGGCTGCCAGGCAGCGGGCGGGTGGCAGTCTCGCCGCTGGAGCCCAGCCCGTGAACTGAAAAGACGCCCGCCAGACATAACCAATTGGTTATGGCCAACCACTCTAAGGGACGCTCGATTCCGGATAGCTGCCGTCCCGGTAGTCCTGCCCCAACTCCCGCAGCACCTCCACGCACCAGTGGGCGGCCAGGGGCAGCGGCAGCGCGGCGTTACTGCAGATGCCCACCGAGCCACCGGGCTCGCGGATGCCCAGGTCCAGCTCCACCAGCTCACCGCGACGCAGGTCCAGTTGCACCGCGTCGTAGGGAGCGATCCAGATCGCCTCACCGCTCTGCACGTAGCGCCGGCTCAGGGCCACCGACAGGGTCTCCAGGCGCTGGCTCGGCTGCGCCACGCCGCACTGCACGAAGAAGGCATCGGCGTACTTGCGGATGGTGGTCCCGGCCAGCGGCAGCACCAGCGGGAAGCCCTGCAGAGCGTCGCGCATCACGGGCGCCGCCAGCAGCGGGTGGCCGGGGCGCACCACCAGGGTCATCGACTCGCTGTACAGGTGCTCGAACACCAGCCCCTGGATCTGCGGGCTGTCGGTCATCCGCCCCACCACCAGGTCCAGCTCGCCCAGGTGCAACTGCGACAGCAGCCAGGCGCTGGGGCCGGTGACCACGCTGGCTACCAGGGACGGGTGGCGCGCATGCAGGCGGCGCACCGCTTCAGGCACCAGCAGGCTCTCCACGGTGGACAGCACCCCCAGGCGTAACGTGGCCGACTCGTGCTCGCCGCTGCGCAGGCTGTTCACCCCGTCCCGCAGCGCCTGCACACAGGGTCCGGCGTAGCGCATGAAGGCCACCCCCGCCTCGCTCAGGGTCACCCCGCCATGACCCCGCACGAACAGGCTGGCGCCCAGCAGGTCCTCCAACTCGCGCAGGGTCTTGGAGATGGCCGGCTGGCTGACCGCCAGCTTGTCCGCCGCGCGCGCCAGGGTGCCCTGGCGTGCCACTTCGAGGAAGCACACCAGGTGACGGAACTTGATGCGGGTGTCGATGTTCACGGGCAGGTCCAGGCAGGGCAATGCGCGCAAGCCTAGCGTCAGATGGGTCTCAGGCCAACCAATTGGTTATGGCCACGCCAGTCAGCCTCCAGCCCCAGGCACACCGACAGGAACAACAGCACCGCCATGAGGCGGTTGAACCGCCGTGCCACAGTCACTCTGTGACTGTGGCAGAGGAGCTTCCTACAGGTGCTCGCAAAGGTGACGACCACTTTGCTTGCTTTCCGCCTGTTATTGCAGAC
>NZ_LXJQ01000084.1:0-12366 GCF_001728925.1 Pseudomonas sp. 1D4 | reverse complement strand
GGGCCTTGGCGCCATCCGGTGAGCGCCGATCCACCGTTCGGCACGGGCTTCCAGACAGAAGCGGTGGGCTGAAGCCCACCCTACGTTTGGGTGTTTACCCGGTCGCTTCGACGGCGGCCCGCAACCGCTGGGCCAGGTGCCGGGCCTCGTCGGGGGTGGCGATGTTGGTGAAGCCCAGCGCCAGCCCCGGTGCGCCCCGGCTCTCCAGGCGCCAGCGCGACAGTGGCACCACCGCCAGCCCCGCCTGGCGGGCGCGCTGGGCGATGGCGGTGTCGTCCTCGCCGTCTGCCAGGTAGGCCAGCAGGTGCATGCCGCCGGCCTGCTGGTCGATCCGCAGGCCCTCGCCAAACGCGGCCAGCAGCGCCTCCCGCGTGTGGGCGCGGCGCTCGGCATAGAGGCTGCGCATGCGCTTGAGGTGGCGGGCGAAATGCCCCTGCTCGATGAAGTCCGCCAGGGCCGCCTGCATCAGCTCCGGGCAGCCGCTGGGGAACAGCCGCGCACTGTGGCCGAAGGCCTCCACCTGCGCCGCCGGCACCACCAGGTAGGCCATGCGCAGGCCGGGGTAGAGCACCTTGCTCAGGGTCCCGGCGTAGAGCACCCGGCCGGCCTCGTCCAGGCTCTTCAGCGCCGGCAGCGGGCGGCCGTGGTAGCGGTACTCGCTGTCGTAGTCGTCCTCGATGATCCAGGCCTCGGCCCGGCGCGCCCAGTCCAGCAGGGCCAGGCGGCGGGGCAGGGACAGCGCCACCCCGGTGGGGCTCTGGTGGGTCGGGGTGACCAGGGCGAAGCGCGCATCGGCGGCCCGCCGGCAACCGGCCTCCACCACCAGCCCCTCGCCGTCCACCGGCACCGGCACGCAGTCCAGCGGCAGCGCCGCGAGCATCTCGCGGGCGTGGTGATAGCCCGGGTCCTCCAGCCAGATGCGGTCCCCCGGGCGCATCAGCGTGCGCTGCACCAGCGCCAGGCTGGCGAGGTGGCCGGTGGTGATGAACACCTGCTCGGGCGCGCAGCGAATCCCCCGGGACACCCCCAGGTACGCCGCCAGGTTTTCCCGCAGCGGGCGGTGGCCCACCGGGTCGGGCGTCATCATCGCCGGGCCGGCCAGGGCCCGCAGGTGGCGTTGCACCAGGCGCGTCCACAGCTTGCGGGGGAAGGCGTCCAGGGCCGGCAGGCCGAGCTGGAACGGCGTCAGCCGGGGCGCCTCGGCTGGCGCCGCCATGGGGGTCGGCTCCGGCGTGGCCGGGCGCTCCGGCAGGCTGCCGCCCAGGCGCGGCGACACCCGCGTGCCGGCCGGGCCATGGGCCTCCGCATAGCCCTCGCCGATCAGCATCTGGTACGCCGCCTCCACCGTGCCCCGCGCCAGGTTCAGCTCGCTGGCCAGGGCCCGCAGCGAGGGCAGCCGCGCCCCTGGCGCCAGGCGACCCTGCTCGATGGCCTCGCGCAGGCGTTGGTAGAGCTGCAGGAACAGCGGCGTGTCGAGGGTGCGGTCCAGCGACGGGCGGGTGGTCATGGCCTGGTCATTTCCTCGAATCTTGGCTCTGTAGGCTGGGACATGGGCGCCCTAGAGTAGCGCCCAACCACCCAGCGGACAGCCCCCATGAGCGACGCCCCCCTGCAGTTGCACCACCTCGAAGCGGACGAACCCGCCCTGCGCGCGGCCTTCGGCCTGATGCACCAGTTGCGCCCGCGCCTGACCGACGCCGAGGCCTTCGTCCAGCGCATCGCCCGGCAGCGTCAGCAGGGCTACCGGCTGCTGGCCGCCAGCCAGGACGGCCGCCTGCTCGGGCTGGCCGGCTACCGCACCCAGGACAACCTGATCCACGACCGCTTCGTCTACGTCGACGACCTGGTCACCGCCGAAGGCGCCCGCAGCCAGGGCGTCGGCGCCGCGCTGCTGGCGGAGGTGGAGCGGCTGGCGCGCGCCGACGGGTGCGCCAAGCTGGTGCTGGACACCGCCCTGGCCAACGCCCTCGCCCAGCGTTTCTACTTCCGCCAGGGCCTGCTCGCCACCGGCCTGCACTTCAGCCGTTTTCTCACCTGACCCGGAGGACCCCATCCCATGCCCCGAACCCTGCTCATCGACTGCAGCCCCAACGGCGAAGCCTCCCTCGGCGGCCGCCTGGCCCGCGAGATGGCCGCGCGCCTGCAACCGCGCAGCGACCTGCAACTGCGTGACCTGGTGGCTGAACCGCTGCCGCCGCTGACCGGCGACTATGCCCGCGCCCTCATGACCCGCGCCGCCCAGGACGACCCCGCCTTCGCCGTATCGGAAACCCTGGTGTGTGAAGTGGAGGCCGCCGACCACCTGCTGATCGCCACCCCCATGCACAACTACATGGTGCCGGCCTGCCTCAAGCTCTGGCTCGACTACGTGGTGCGCATCCAGCGCACCTTCACCCTGCGCAACGGCACCAAGGACGGGCTGCTGGAAGACCGGCCCTGCTTCGTGGTCATCAGCTCCGGCGGCACCTACCTGGGCGCGCGGGCCAGCCAGGCCGACTTCCTCACCCCCTACCTGCGCCACATCCTCGGAGTGATCGGCCTGCACCACGTCGAATTCTTCCACCTCCAGGGGCTCGCCCAGGGCCCCGAAGCCGTCGCCCAGGCCGAGCAGCAGATCCGCGCCCGGCTGGACACCCACCCCTACTTCAACCCCATCGGAGCCCTCCCATGAGCGCACTCAGACTGCCGTACAGCGAACTGTCCCCCCGTGCCTACCAGGGCCTGCTCAGCGTCAAGAACGCCCTGCAGGACAGCCCCCTGGGCAAGCCCCTGATCGAACTGGTGTACCTGCGCATCTCGCAGATCAACGGCTGCGCCTTCTGCCTGGAGATGCACAGCCGCGCCCTGCGCGCCGGCGGCGAACAGCAGGCCCGCCTTGATGCCCTGGCCGGCTGGCGAGTGAGCGGGTTGTACAGCGAGCGCGAGCGTGCCGCGCTGGAATGGGCCGAGTCGCTGACCCGGCTGGAAGGCAGCGGCGCCCCCGACTCGTCCTACGAGCCGCTCAAGGCGCATTTCAGCGACACCGAGATCAGCGACCTCAGCTTCGCCTGCGCCCTGATGAACGCCTTCAACCGGCTGGCCGTGGGGATGCGCCAGTAAGGCTCAGCCGATCACCCCGAACCCCCGCGCCATCAGCGCGCCCAGCAGCGGCAGCACCAGCAGCAGGGTCAGCTCGGCGCGCAGGGTGATCACCAGCAGCTTGCCGGTGCGCGGCGACAGCACCGGCACCTGGCCGGCCTTGACGCTGTTGCGCCAGCCGAGGAACACCACCGTAGGGAAGGTGGAGAGCAGCGCCACCAGCACGAACAGCCCGACCTTGGCGTGGAACAGGCTGTTGTGCAGGTAGTAGGCGCTGCCCTTGCCGAACCACAGCACCCGCGCCAGCCCCGTGGCCAGCACCAGGCTGGCGGTGATGCCGTAGGCGATGTCGATGCGCATCAGACTGCGGGCCCGGTCCAGGTCCAGCGGCAGCTTGAACAGGCGGTGCTCCAGCACCAGCAGCGCGAACAGCAGGAAGATCGACAGGTAGTGCAGGTAGGCGGCAATCGCATCGGCCATTGCAGGCTCCTTCAGCGGGCAGGGGAGGGGGAAACGTTCGAGGGCACAGGCGCCCCGGCGAACCAGGCATCGCGCCGCTGCAGGCGCCAGGCCAGGCCCGCCAGGCTGAGGCCGCGCAGCGCCATGAAGCCCAGGAAGGCCAGCCACAGCCCGTGGTTGCCCAGGCCCGCCAGGGCCAGCCCCAGCGGCAGACTCAGCAGCACCGCCAGCAGCATCGCGTTGCGCATCTCGCGGGCGCGGGTGGCGCCGATGAACAGGCCGTCCAGCAGGTAGCTCCACACCGCCACCAGCGGCAGCAGCGCCAGGTAGGGCAGGTAGCGGTGGGCCACCGCGCGCACCTCGGCGATGTCGCTCTGCAGGTCGATGAACAGCCCGCCGCCGAGCAGGAAGAACAGCGCAAAGCCCAGGCTGGCGATCAGCGACCAGCCACCCGCCACCACCAGGGCCCGGCGCAGCTCCGCGCGGTTGCCGGCGCCGATGGCGTGGCCGCACAGAGCCTCCACCGCGTGGGCCAGGCCGTCCAGCGCATAGGCGGTCACCAGCAGGCCGTTGAGCAGCAGCGCGTTGGCCGCCACCGTGGCATCGCCCAGCCGCGCGCCCTGCACCGTGAGCAGGAAGAACACCAACTGCAGCGCCAGGGAACGGATGAAGATGTCGCGGTTCACCGCCAGCAGCGGCCGCCAACTGGCCCAGCGGCGCAAGGCACCCGCCACGATGCGCCCCGGGTGGCGCCGCAGCGCGCCCCGGGTCAGCGCCAGACCGATCAGTGCGCCGAACCACTCGGCCGTCACCGCCGCCTTGGCCGCGCCGGCCACGCCCCAGTCCAGCCCGAGCACGAACCACAGCGCCAGGGCGATGTTCGCCAGGTTGGTCCCCAGCAGGATCGCCAGCGGCGCCCGAGCGTTCTGGGTGCCGAGGAACCAGCCCACCAGCGCGTAGTTGGCCAGGGCCGCCGGCAGCCCCAGCAGGCGCAGGTGGAAGAATTCGCGGGTCAGTTGGTCCAGCTCCGCCGAGGGCGCCATCAGCCCCAGGGCCAGGTGGCCGAAGGGCAGGGCCAGCAGCCCCAGGCCCAGCGCCAGGACCCCGGCCAGCAGCAGGCCCTGCAGCAGCACCTGGCGCAGCGCACCGCCATCGGCCCGCCCGGCGGCCTGGGCGGCGAAGCCGGTGGTGCCCATGCGCAGGAAGCCGAGCACGCCGATCATCAGCGTGTAGAGCATGCTGCCCACCGCCACGGCGCCCAGTTGGTGTGCATGGGGCAGGTGGCCGACCACGGTGCTGTCCACCAGCGCCACCAGGGGCACGGAAACGTTGGAGAGGATCATCGGCGCGGCCAGTCCCCACACCCGTCGGTGGGTGGGGCGGTGCCGCCAGGCGTCGCGAATCGGGCTCATTCTCGGGCTCCGCAAGGGCAGCGCAGTATAGCGGCGCAAGCGCGTGAGGCGTCGACTGGAGGGCGCCTCCAGAAACTGCCTGCGTGGATTGAGAACAGACCCAAGCGGAACATGTACGTCGTCCAAAGCGTGAAGGCGGCGACTTTACTGGCATCACGGCTCGTCTATAGTTGCCGCGCGCGCAGCCGCGCGTCCCGCCCCGGAGTCACCATGTCGTCGTACAAAGGACTGTTACTGGCCCTCTCGCTGGGGCTGCTTGCCGCCTGCGATTCCTCCACCCCTGAACACACCGCCGAGAAGGCCGCCGCCGAACCCGCTGCCCAGGTCCAGGCGCCCCGCGCGCCGGTGGACACCGCTGCGCTGGCCAAGCGCTACGCCGGCCGCGAGCTGAAGGTGGTGGACATCTCCGAAGTCCAGCTCGACGGCGCCAGCGCCCTGTCGGTGAGCTTCTCCGTGCCGCTGGACCCGGAGCAGCCCTTCGCCGAACGCCTGCACCTGGTGGACAAGGCCAGCGGCAAGGTGGACGGCGCCTGGGAGCTGGACGACACCCTCATGGAGCTGCGCCTGCGCCACCTGCAGCCCAAGCGTGACCTGGAGCTGACCATCGACGCCGGCCTGCGCGGGGTGAACGACGCCCGCCTGGCCAGCGCCAGCGTCAGCCAGTTGCGCACCCGCGACCTGCAGCCCTCGGTGGGCTTTGCCAGCCGCGGCTCGCTGCTGCCCAGCCGTCTTGCCGAAGGCCTGCCGGTGATCGCCCTCAACGTCGACGCTGTGGACGTCGACTTCTTCCGCGTGCGCCCCGCCGAGCTGCCCAAGCTGCTCGCCCGCTGGGGCCGCCGCAGCCAGATGAGCTACTGGGACAGCGACGCCCTGCTGCGCACCGCCGACCTCGTCTACTCCGGGCGCTTCGACCTCAAGCCCGCGCCCAACACCCGCGAGAACCTGCTGCTGCCCATCGCCGGCATCGAGCCGCTGAAACCGGCCGGCGTGTACCTGGCGGTGATGCGCCGCGCTGGCCGCTACAGCTACAGCAACCCCGCCACGCTGTTCACCCTGAGCGACATCGGCCTTTCCGCACACCGCTTCGGCGGCCGCCTGGATGTCTTCGCCCAGGCCCTGGAGGGCGGCAAGCCCCAGGCCGAGGTGAACCTGCAACTGCTCGACTCCGAAGGTGCCGTGCTGGCCGAGGGCAAGACCGACGACAAGGGCCACCTGCGCCTGCCGCTGACCGACAAGGGCCGCGTGCTGGTGGGCCACCAGGGCGACCAGATCAGCCTGCTGCGCCTGGACACGCCGGCCCTGGACCTGTCCGAGTTCGACATCGCCGGGCCGGCCCAGCAACCGCTGCAGTTCTTCGTCTTCGGCCCGCGTGACCTCTACCGCCCCGGCGAGACCGTGCTGCTCAACGCGCTGCTGCGTGACCGCGACGGCCGCGCCCTGGCGCCCCAGCCGGTGAGCGTCGAAGTGCGCCGACCGGACGACCAGGTCAGCCAGAACTTCGTCTGGACCCCCGACGCCAACGGCCTCTACCAGCACCAACTGGCCCTTTCGGGGGACGCCCCCACCGGCCGCTGGCAATTGCTCATTGACCTCGGCAACGGCCACAAGCAGCTCTACGAATTCCAGGTGGAGGACTTCCTCCCCGAACGCATGGCCCTGGAGATCAAGGGCAGCGACACGCCCCTGGAACCCGGCGACGTCGCCCGCTTCCAGGTGCAGGGGCGCTACCTCTACGGCGCCCCGGCCGCCGGCAACCGCCTCACCGGCCAGCTCTACGTGCGGCCGCTGCGCGAAGCGGTGAAGGCACTGCCCGGCTACCAGTTCGGCTCCGTGACCGAAGAGGAGCTGAGCCAGGATGTGGAGCTGGACGAGGTCAAGCTCGACGAAGCCGGCAAGGGCGCCCTGGAGCTGGAAAGCCGCTGGGCCAGCGCCCGCTCGCCGCTGTCGCTGACCCTGCAGGCCAGCCTGCTGGAGTCCGGCGGACGCCCCGTCACCCGGCACCTGGAGCAGCCGGTGTGGCCCGCTGCACGCCTGCCCGGCCTGCGCGGCGTGTTCACCGACGACCAGGTGGACATGAACGGCATGGCCGAAGTGGAACTGCTGATCGCCGACCCCGAGGGCAACAAGCTGGCCGCCCAGGGCGTCAAGGTGCGCCTGGTGCGCGAGCGCCGCGACTACTACTGGAGCTACGACGACGACGGCGGCTGGAACTACCACTACAACGCGAAATTCCTCATCAGCGACGAACGCCTGGTGGACGTCGCCGCCAACGGCACCACCCGCGTCAGCTTCCCCGTGCAGTGGGGCCCCTACCGGGTCGAGGTGGAAGACCCGCAGACCGGGATGGTCAGCAGCCTGCGCTTCTGGGCCGGCTACCGCTGGCAGGACAACACCGAAGGCGGCGCCGTGCGCCCCGACCAGGTCAAGCTGGTGCTGGACAAGCCCGCCTACAGCGGAGGCGACGTGGCGCGCATCAGCGTCACCCCGCCGGCGGCCGGCAGCGGCTACCTGCTGGTGGAATCCGCCGACGGCCTGTTGTGGTGGCAGAACATCGACGTGCCCGCCGAAGGCCGCACCTTCGAGGTCCCGGTGAGCAGCGTATGGACCCGCCATGACCTGTACGTCAGCGCGCTGGTGGTGCGCCCTGGCGAGCGCAAGGAGCGGGTCACCCCCAAGCGCGCCGTCGGCCTGCTGCACCTGCCCCTGGAGCGCGCCCCGCGCAAGCTGGCACTGACCCTGCGCGCCGCCGAGAAGATGCGCCCCAACCAGCCCCTGGCCGTGCACCTGCAAGCGAAGAACGCTGACGGCACCCCGGCGCGCCAGGCCCATGTGCTGGTGGCGGCGGTGGACGCCGGCATCCTCAGCATCACCGACTACGCCACCCCCGACCCCTTCGCCGCGCTGTTCGGCCGCAAGGCCTACGGCGCTGACCAGTTGGACGTGTACGGCCAACTGATCGAAGCCGGCCAGGGGCGCCTCGCCTCCCTGGCCTTCGGCGGTGACGCCGGCCTCGCCGCCGGTGGCAAGCGTCCGCCGAGCAAGGTGCGCCTGGTGGCCCTGCAGAGCGTGCCGGTGACCCTCGACGAGCAGGGGGAGGGCGACGTCAGCCTGGACATCCCCGACTTCAACGGCGAGCTGCGGCTGATGGCCCAGGTGTGGACCGACGAACGCTACGGCATGGCCGAAGGCAAGACCGTGGTGGCCGCGCCGCTGGTGGCCGAACTGGCCGCCCCGCGCTTCCTCGCCGGCGGTGACGAGACCAGCGTCGCCCTCGACCTGACCAACCTCTCCGGCCAGCCCCAGGCCCTGGACGTGAAGCTGGAGGCCGACGGCCTGCTGCGCCTCGCCGAGGCCCCCGCCGGGCAGACCACCCCGCTGCAACTGGCCGACGGCCAGCGCACCACCCTGCGGGTACCGGTGCGCGCCCTCAGTGGCTTCGGCCAGGGCAGCATCCGCGTCACGGTCAACGGCCTGGCCCTGCCCGGCGAGGCCCTGGCACCGCTGACCCGTGACTGGACCCTGGGCATCCGCCCGGCCTGGCCGGCGCAGACCCGCAGCTTCCGCGCGGTGCTCAAGGGCGACAGCTGGAGCCTGCCCGCCGGCACCCTGGCGGCCTTCGAGACCATCGGCCGCGAGGCCCGGCTGTCGGTGTCCGCGCGCCCGCCGCTGAACATCGCCGAGCACATCCGCGCCCTGCGCGCCTACCCCTATGGCTGCGCCGAGCAGACCACCAGCGGGCTCTACGCCTCGCTCTACCTCGACGCCGCCACCCGCCAGCGCCTGGGCCTGGAGGACGAGCCCGACGAGCAGCGGCGCAAGGCCATCGCCATCGGCATCGGGCGCCTGCTGGGCATGCAGCGCTTCAACGGCAGCTTCGGCCTGTGGAGCAACGAGAGCGACGAGGAACCCTGGCTGACCGCCTACGTCACCGACTTCCTCCAGCGCGCCCGCGAGCAGGGCTTCGACGTGCCCGCCGCCGCCCTCGCCAAGGCCAACGAGCGCCTGCTGCGCTACCTGCAGGACCGCAACCAGGTCGACGTGAACTACACCGACAACAGCGACTACAGCCGCTTCGCCGTGCAGGCCTACGCCGGCTACGTGCTGGCCCGCACCCAGCAGGCGCCCCTCGGTGCCCTGCGCAGCCTGTTCGAGCGGCGTGCCGACTCGCGCTCGGGCCTGGCCCTGGTGCAACTGGCCGTGGCCCTCAAGGCCATGGGCGACCAGCCCCGCGCCGACCAGGCGCTGGAGGCCGGGCTGGCGGCCCAGGCCGTGCGTGGCGACGGCTGGTACGCCGACTACGGCAGCACCCTGCGGGACGAGGCGCTGATCCTCGCCCTGCTGGAGGAAAGCGGCCTGGCGCCGGATCAGGTCGAAGCACGGCTGTTCCCGCTGTCGGATCGCCTGGCCGGCCGTGACTGGCTGTCGACCCAGGAGCGCAACGCGCTGTTCCTCGCCGGCCGCCACCTGATCGGCAAGCCTGAGCCGGACTGGCAGGCCAGCCTGGACATCGCCGGTCAGGCCCGCACCCTGGACCGCGACCACGCCAACCTGCGCCTCGACGAGCAGGCCCTGGCCGAACCGCTGACCCTCACCAGCCGCAGCCCGGCGCCGCTGTACCAGCGCCTGACCCTGTCCGGCTACCCGACGGAGGCACCGAAGGCGGGCGGCGAGAACCTCTCGATCCAGCGCGACTACCTGGGCCTGGACGGCAAGCCCGTGGACATCCGCGACCTGCGCAGCGGCCAACTGGTGCTGGTGCACCTCAGCGTGCAGGCCCGCGAGCGCACCCCCGACGCCCTGGTGGTGGACCTGCTGCCCGCCGGCCTGGAGCCGGAGAACCAGAACCTGGCCCACAGCGCCGCCAGCCTGCAGGACGCCAGCCAGGAAGTGCGCGGCCTGCAGGAGTCCATGCAGGGGGCGGCCATCAAGCACCAGGAGTTCCGCGACGACCGCTACGTGGCCGCCGTGGACGTCAGCGGCTACGACATCACGCACCTGCTCTACCTGGCACGCGCCGTGACCCCCGGCACCTACCGCGTGCCGCCACCCCAGGTGGAGTCCATGTACCGGCCGCATTGGCAGGCCCTGGGCGATGCGCCGGAGGTGATGGTGATCCACGACCGCTGATGGCCTCGCCCCCGGTCTTGGCGATGCCCTGAAGGCCGGCCCCACCCCCTTGCGGTGGCGGGGCCGGCCGTTGTCCGATGCTGCCTGGAGTGCCGTTCGTGTCGTTGCTTTCCACCTGCCACCGTGGCGCCCGCCGCCTGGCGCGGCGCCGCTGGATCAGCGTGCCGCTCCTGCTGCTGGCGCTGTTGTGGCTGGCCGACCGCCTGTTCCCGCTGCCACTTCCGGTCGACGACCGCGCACGGGTGGTGCTGGCCGAGGACGGCACCCCGCTGTGGCGCTTCGCCGATGCCGACGGCGTGTGGCGCTACCCGGTGACCCCGGAACAGGTCTCGCCCTATTACCTGGAGGCGTTGCTCACCTACGAGGACCGCTGGTTCTACCGCCACCCCGGGGTCAACCCGCTGGCCCTGGGGCGCGCCGCCTGGCAGAACCTCAGCGGCGGTCGGGTGCTCTCCGGCGGCAGCACCCTGTCGATGCAGGTGGCGCGGCTGCTCGACCCCCACCCGCGGACCTTCACCGGCAAGCTGCGCCAGTTGTGGCGCACCTTGCAGTTGGAATGGCACCTGTCCAAGGCGCAGATCCTCACCCTCTACCTGGACCGCGCACCCTTCGGCGGCACCCTGCAGGGCGTCGCGGCGGCCAGTTGGGCCTACCTCGGCAAACCGCCCTCGCAACTGACCCGCGCCGAGGCCGCCTTGCTCGCGGTGCTGCCCCAGGCCCCCAGCCGCTTGCGCCCGGACCGCCACCCCGAGCGCGCCACCGCCGCGCGGGACAAGGTGCTCAAGCGCCTCGCCGAGTACGGCGTGTGGCCCCAGGCGGTGGTGGACGAAACCCTGCAGGAGCCGGTGCTGCTGGCGCCGCGCCAGGAGCCGAACCTGGCGCCGCTGCTGGCGCGGCGGCTGAACCGGCCGGGCAGCCCGCCGCTGATCCGCACCACCGTCGACGCCGCCCTGCAGCGGCGGCTGGAAAGCCTGCTGCTGGGCTGGCGGGCGAAGCTGCCGGAGCGCACCTCGGCGGCGATCCTGGTGGTGGAGCACCCGAGCATGGCGGTGCGCGCCTACCTGGGGTCCGTGGAGCTGGACGACGCCCGCCGCTTCGGCCACGTCGACATGGTCACCTCGCTGCGTTCCCCCGGCTCCACCCTCAAGCCCTTCCTCTATGGCCTGGCCCTGGACGCCGGGCTGATCCATTCCGAATCGCTGTTGCAGGACGTGCCGCGCCGCTACGGCGACTACCGCCCCGGCAACTTCTCCACCGGTTTCAGCGGGCCGGTGGCGGCCAGCGAGGCCCTGGCCACCTCCCTCAACCTGCCGGCCGTGCAATTGCTGGAGGCCTACGGGCCGAAGCGCTTCGCCGGTGAGCTGCGCAGCGCCGGCCTGCCGCTGGTGCTGCCGGCCGGCGCCGAGCCGAACCTGGCGCTGGTGCTGGGCGGTGCCGGAGCGCGGCTGGAGGACCTGGTGGGCGCCTACGCCGCACTGGCCCGCGAGGGCCGTGCCGCTGCACCGCGCTTGCAGCCGGACGAGGGACTGCGCGAGCGGCGCCTGCTGTCCCCCGGAGCGGCGTGGATCGTGCGGCGCATCCTCGCCGGCCAGTCCCGCCCGGACCTGGACCCCCAGGCCCCGGCGCCGCTGGGCCCGCTGCTGGCGCTGAAGACCGGCACCAGCTACGGCTTCCGCGATGCCTGGGCCATGGGCGTGGGGCCGCGCTACCTGGTGGGCGTGTGGATCGGCCGCC
The DNA here is from genome assembly GCF_001728925.1 of Pseudomonas sp. 1D4. Classification (NCBI taxonomy): domain Bacteria; kingdom Pseudomonadati; phylum Pseudomonadota; class Gammaproteobacteria; order Pseudomonadales; family Pseudomonadaceae; genus Pseudomonas; species Pseudomonas sp. 1D4. The sequence goes on along the minus strand of NZ_LXJQ01000084.1, from coordinate 556 downwards.
CCGACGGCACCCCGGTGCCGGGCCAGTTCGGCCTGGCCTCGGCGGCGCCGCTGCTGATGCAGGTGCACGATGTGCTGCTCAACCGCGACGCCCAGCGCGGCGTGCTGCCCCCGGCGGACACACGCCCGGACTCGGTGGGCATCGCGGCGATCTGCTGGCCCCTCGGCCAGCCCCTGGACCGGGACGACCCCAACTGCCGCCGGCCGCGCCTGGCCTGGACCCTCGACGGCACCACCCCGCCGACCCTGCTGGCGGCCGACCAGCCGCTGGGCCTGGGCCTGCGCCAGACCTGGTGGGTGGACGCCCAGGGCCGGCGCACCGCGCCGGGCTGCCCCGGCACCCAGCCCCGCGAGGTGGCGCTGTGGCCCGCCCCGCTGGAGCCCTGGCTGCCCCGGCGCGAACGCCTGGCCGGGCGCCTGCCGCCGCCCTCGCCAACGTGCCCGCCGGTGTTGCTGCCCGGCGCCGCGCCGCTGTCCATCGTCGGCCTGCGCGCAGGCGAGCAGGTGCGCCGCCCGGCGGCCAGTGTGGGACCACGCGCTGTGGTTCCCCCGCGACC
>NZ_LXJQ01000083.1:0-13517 GCF_001728925.1 Pseudomonas sp. 1D4 | reverse complement strand
GGCGGTTGGGCGGGTTAGTGTTCCTTTAAGCAACTTCGCCCCGCCGTCCACCACAGCGGACCGTGCCGATCCTTCCAAGTGGGCCGCGGTCCTGGCCAACCCCGCCACCGGCTACAGCATCGTCGGCTACACCTATCTAGTATTCAGCCAGTGCTACCAAGACAGAGCCGACATGCTGGCTATCCGAGCTTTTCTCCTTCGCCACTACGGCCTGAACGCCCGCAACAACAACGATGACGAGATCGTCGCCAACAAGCTGATCCCGCTCACCACCGCCTGGAAGGACGCCATCCGCACCACCTTCGCGCTGCCGACCAATTCCCTGGCCATCGGCAACCCCAGCGCCTGCAACGGCATCGGCCGTCCGCTCTAAGCCCCTCGCGGGTTCGCCCCAGGAACCGGCAATGGCCTCGCGCCATTGCCGGTTTTGCATGTCAGGCGCCGGTAGGCCCCGTGAACTTTGCGTGACAAAAGTTCGGTCGCCCGCTGCGCCGACGGCCTTGGGGGTAACAGCCATGGCGCGCCCTTCGGGGCGCTGCGCCTCCACCCGAACAAGGACCCGTCGTGATGCGTTCCCAGCCCAAGCCGTCCGTCACCTGCACCGCCCGCCGCGAACATCCCCTCCTGCTCAAGCCCCTGGCCCAGGCCATCGCCCTGATGCTGCTGGCCGGCGGGGCCCAGGCCGCGCCGGCCTTCAGTGCCGGCTGGTTCGCCGAGAAGGGCGCCGCCCAGGCCGCCGGAGCCGCCCGGCCGGGGACCGTGCAGCCGGGTTCGCCACCGCCGCTGGCGCAGCAGCAGCAGGTGCAGCAGCGCCTGGGCCGCTCCTTCGCCAACCTCAACAACACCGTGGCCGCCATCGCCGCGGCTCAGGCAGCCCAGGCCGCCGGACGTGCGGCGGCCAGCGGCGCCCCGCAGACCCTGCACAACGGTCTCGGAGGCAACGGCCTCAACGTGGTGGTGGGGCCCGATGGCAAGCCGCTGTTCATCAACGCCGAGGCGCCGGTGCAGACCGACGCCAACGGCAAGGTGCTGGTGTCCATCAAGCAGACCGCCGACAAGGCCATCCTCAACTGGGAGACCTTCAACGTCGGCCGCGACACCACCCTGGCCTTCCAGCAGGAGGCCAGCTGGGCGTTGCTGAACAAGGTGGGCAACAGCACCGCGCCCAGCCAGATCCAGGGCCAGATCAAGGCCGACGGCACGGTGATGATCCTCAACAGCAACGGGGTGGTGTTCAGCGGCACCAGCCAGGTCAACGTGCGCAACCTGGTGGCTGCCGCTACCGGCTTCAGCGACGAGCAGTTCCGCAGCGGCGGCCTCTACAACGGCAGCAACCCGAGCTTCACCAACGCCCAGGGCAACATCCGCGTGGAGCAGGGGGCGCAACTGAGCACGGCGGCGCCCAGCACCTCCACCTCCGGGGGCGGCTATGTGCTGCTGCTGGGCAAGGAGGTGGACAACGCCGGCAGCATCAGCACGCCCAAGGGCCAGGTGCTGATGGCGGCCGGGGACAGCTTCGTGATCCGCAAGGGCTATGGCAGCGACGGCAACCCCACCTCCACCACCCGTGGCAACGAAGTGAGCGCCAGCGGCAACGGCCGGGTGCTCAACCGGGGCGTGCTGCTGGCCGCCAGCGGCGATGTCAGCCTGGTGGGCAACCAGGTGCAGCAGAGCGGCGTGGCCCTGGCCAGCACCTCCGCAGACGCCCGTGGCACCGTGCACCTCACCGCCAGCGGCGCCAATGGCCAGGTGACCCTGGGCGAGGGCAGCACCACCGCGATCCTCCTCGATGCCAGCGCCACCGCCCTCGACAGCCAGCGCGATGCCCTGCTGACACCGGCCCTCAAGCAGGACGGCGACGTGGTGAACGGCGATGCCTTCCGCCGCGACCTGTCCCTGGTGCAGATCGACAGCAGTGGCAGCGTGGACTTCCAGAAGGGCTCCATCACCCTGGCCACCGGTGGCCAGGTGGCGACCCAGGCTGCCCAGCGCAGCCTGGTGCGCGACGGCGCGGTGATCGACGTCTCCGGCGCCACCGGCGTGCAGGTGGCCATGTCGGCCAACAGCGTCAAGGTCAACCTGCAGGGCAACGAGCAGCGCGACGCCTCGGTCAACCGCGACAAGGGCGCGCTGAACAACAGCGACGTCTGGGTGGATGTGCGCGAGCTGGTACGGGTGCCGGCCGGGACCAACGGCTACGCCACCGACCGCTGGTACACCGCCGGCGGCCTGCTGGAGGTCAGCGGCTACCTCGGCACCCAGGGCCACAGCGTGGCCGAATGGATGGCCCTGGGCGGCACCGTCAGCTTCACCGGCGGCGAGGTGGTGACCCAGTCCGGTTCGCAGATCAACCTTTCCGGCGGCACCCTCGACGTCCAGGGCGGCAGCGTCCGGCAGACCTGGCTGAAGGGCGCCGACGGGCGCCTGTACGAACTCTCCAGCGCCCCGGGCGACATCCTCTACACCGGCATCTACCGGGGCTATGAGGACCACAGCCAGCGCTGGGGCCGTACCGACTACTACTACGACCCGCTGATCGCCCCGCGCGAGCGCCAGGAGGCCGGCTACACCGTGGGCCGCGACGCCGGCAGCCTGGTCATCGGCACCCGCAACGCGGTGCTCGAGGGCACCCTGGCCAGCGACACCTACCAGGGCGCCCGGCAGACCCAGGCGGCCCAGGCCGGCCTCGACGGCTACCGCCAGTCGCAGAAGGCGGCCGCGCGCGGTGGCCAACTGGTGGTGGGCACCTACGCCCCCCTGTATGTGAAGAGCAGCGGCACCCTGGAGCCCGTACTGGGTGCCAGTGCCAACACCCTGAAGCAGGTGGTGTTCGGCCAGGGCGCCGAACGCATCGCCGATGGGCTCGACCTGACCGCTGCCCTGCCGGCGGGACGCCAGGGCACCCTGTACCTGGACAGCGCCCAGCTCAATGGCTTCAACCTCGGGGCCATCAAGGTGGCGGCCAGCGAGGGCATCCGGGTCGACAGCGCGCTGCAGGTGGCGCCGGCCGGCAACGTGACCCTCTACGGCCCGCAGGTGGAGGTGAACGCCGACATCACCGCCCGTGGTGGCAGCCTCCAGCTGGGCAACGTGCTCAACCAGATGACCGCCCTGGGGCGTGCCGATACCGTGCTCACCCCCACCAGCGGCAGTGCCTCGGTACGCGTGGGGGCGGGCGTGCGCCTCGATGCCAGCGGGTTGTGGAGCAACCTGCTGCGCGAGCCCGACGACACCCGCGCGCTGCCCTACCTCAATGGCGGCAGCGTGTCCCTGCGCAGCAGCGGCAACACCCTGCTGGAAGCCGGCAGCACGGTGGATGTCAGCTCCGGCGCGGCGCTGCTCGCCAACGGCAGGCTGCAGGGCGGCAAGGGCGGCCACGTCACCCTGGCGGCCAGTGCCGGCAACCGGGGCGACAGTGGCGTGCTGAGCCTGGGCGGCGCCCTGCGGGGCGAAGGCGTCAAGGGCGGTGGCACCCTCAGCCTGCAGGCCGCTCGGGTGCTGATCGCCGACAACGCCCCGTCGGCGGCGGCCGGCACCCTGGTGCTGCGTGGGGACTTCTTCGACAAGGGTTTCTCCGCCTACGAGGTGAGGGGCAACCGGGGCCTGGAGGTGGCCGAGGGCACACGCGTCGAGGTGACCCAGCCGCTCTACCGCCAGGCCAGCGGCGCGGGCAACCTGGCCACCGGCGGTGCCCTGTCCGAGGCCCTGGAGCGCTGGTTGCCCCCCCTTTACCAGGAGGATGCCGGCCAGGGTGTGCTGACCCAGCGCCAGGGGGCCAGCCTCTCGCTGCAGGCTGGCAGCCCGGAGACCGCCGCCGCCGACATCGCCAGCACGGCGCTGGTGGTGAAGCAGGGGGCTCTGCTGCATGTCGACCCTGGCCAGGCCATCCGCCTGGCCGGGATCGGCCAGGTCACGGTGGACGGCACCCTGGAGGCCTGGGGCGGGCGCATCAGCGTCCTCGGCCTGGGGAGCAACGGTGAGGTCCAGTCCGCGCGGCCGCTGGAAACCTACCGTTCCCTCTGGATCGGCGATCACGCCCGGTTGGACGCAGCCTCCCGCGCCGTCAGCGCGGTGGACGCCCGAGGCAACCGCTACGGCCAGGTGCGCCAGGGGGGCAGCATCGTCATCGGCGGGGAAATCGACGCCAATCGGGGTGACCTGACGGCCAGCGATGCCTTCGTGGTGGTGCGCCAGGGCGCGCGCCTCGATGCCTCCGGCAGCCAGGCGTGGCTCGACCTGCCCGGCCAGGGCCCGCTGCGGGTGGCCAGCCAGGGCGGCAGCATTGCCCTGGCATCCACCAGCGGTTTGTACCTGGATGGGCAGCTCCGCGCTGCAGCCGGCGGCGAGGGGGTGGCAGGGGGCAGCCTCTCCGTGGCTCTGGGTGCGACCAAATACAGGTTCGAAGACCCCCGGGCCACTGACGCCGTGCGCCAGGCCCGGGAACTGGTGGTGGCCCAGCAGCAGGCGGCACCCCTGGCCGAGGGGGCGGGCCCCGAGCAGGGGGCGTCGTTGCTGCGCTATGGCCAGGGCCGGCTGGCGGTGAGCCTGGTGGAGCAGGGCGGGTTCGACAACCTGGCGCTGCTCAGCACCGGGCTACTGAGCTTCGATGGCAACGTGCGCCTGAACCTGGCCAATGCCCTCAGCCTGTATGCCGGGGCCTACGGCCTGGCCGAGTCCGCCGCGGCGGACAGCCGGGTCGAGTTGAACAGCCACTACCTGCGGCTGGCCGGGGCCAAGCTGGTTGACGCGAACAGTGGCGAGACCAGCACGAGGATTGATATTGGCACCTCGATACGCCCTGCCACTGGTCAGTGGCGGCTCAGTGCCCGTGGCCTGCTGGACGTGCGCGACAAGGTGAACCTGGGGGCGCGCGGCAGCATCCGCCTGCTGCAGGGGCGCGAGCAGGTGGTGGACCGCCGTGCCTTCGCCCAGGTGCAACTGGACAGCCTGGGTGACCTGCGGCTGCTGGCGAGCCCGAGCAGCATAGCCAACGCCATGAGCCTGACGCTGCCCGGCGACCTGCGCATCACAGCAGCCCAGGTCTACCCCGGCACCGGGGTCAAGGCCTTGGTGCAGGCCACGCGCATCGACATCGGCCGCCCGGTCGGCGCGATCCCGGCGCAGCCCCTGTCGGCCTTTGGCGAGTTGAGGCTGCAGGCCGACGTGATTAACCAGGGGGGCGTCCTGCGGGCGCCATTGGGCAGCCTGGTGATCGGTAACACCAGCAACGGCCCTCGGCCTGCCAGCCGGGTGAACCTGCTGCCCGGCAGCCTCACCTCGGTGAGCGGTGCGGGCCTGGTGATTCCCTATGGCGGCACCGTGGACGGCAAGACCTGGCTCTACGACGGCGTGGCCCTCTCCACCACCCTACTGAAGGCTGCACAGAACAACATGCCCGGCAAGGTGGACCTGATCGGGCAGGCCATCGACGTGGCCGAGGGCGCCGTGGTGGATGTGTCCGGCGGCGGGGTGGTGCTCGGTGCCGGGTTCGTCGCCGGTCGCGGCGGCTCCACCGACGCCCGTTTCAACCCGCTGGTGCAATACGGCCCGGACGGCTTCCTGCTGCCGGCCCTGAGCAGCAACCCGGTGTACGCCATCGTGCCCGGCGTCCAGCCGGGTTTCGCCCCCGGCAATGGCGAGGCCGGGGCCGTGGCACCGCTGGTGGGCCAGCAGATCACCGTCGGCGCTGGCGTACCGGGGCTACCGGCGGGCACCTACACCCTGCTGCCATCCACCTACGCCTTGCTGCCGGGGGCCTTCCGCGTGGAGGTCAATGGCCTGGCGGGGCAGGGCGGTGCCCTCGTCACCCAGGCCATGCGCAACGGCTCCTGGTCCACCGCCGGCACCCTGGGCCTGGCCAGCGGCGCCCGCGACAGCCTGGCCAGCCAGGTGATCCTCACCCCGGCCGACGTGCTGCGCCGCTACTCCCAGTACAACGAGACCACTCTCAGCCAGTACCTGCTGGCCGATGCCGCGCGGCTGGGCATTCCCGCCGCGCTGATGCCGCGGGACGCCAAGGCCTTCAACCTGAACTTCTCGCGCAGCGACGGCAGCCAGCCCAGCTTCCGCTTCGCCGGAACCCTGCTGAAGGGCCGTGAGGAGGGCGGACGGGGCAGCATCACCGCCATCGACGCGACATTCGGCAGCCACCTGGAAATCGTCAAGGCCGGCACCGGGGCCAGCGCCGGCTTTACCGGCATCTCCCTGAACGATGCCGACCTCAACGCCATCGGTGCCGGCAGCCTCTTCATCGGCGGTCATGGCAGTACGGACTACGGCCAGGGCGGCAACTTCATCCAGCTCGGTACCGCCAATGGCGCGGCGGCCGACGTACGCAGCGTGACCCTGCGCAGCGGCGCGACCCTGCGGGCGCCGGAGGTCATGCTGATCAGCTCCGGCCCGACGGGGGGCATCACCGTGGAGCAGGGCGCCAGCATCAACACCCTGGGCCTGGGGGCCGCCCCGCGGGACTCCCGCGACGGTTACCTGTACAAGCCGGGGCGCAACAGCGTGCTGGTGGTTTCCAACGGCTACCTCAGCCTGCTGGCCCCGGATGTGCCCAACCCCCAGTTACCGAATGCGGCGCCTGGGCCAATCCGCATCGGTGTCTGTGACGGCACATGCAGCGGCACCACCGGGCTCTATTCCGACGGCACCATCGCCACGGCCACCGACAACCGCTTCGAGTTGAGCGATGCGGTGCGCTACGGCACCCGCAACCTGACCCTGGCAGTGGGCGGTATCAACGTCGGCAGCGCCGAGGTGCTGGCCGACCTGGCCAGCCGCAACCGCCTGCCCAACGGGCTGACCCTCAACCAGGCGGTGCTGGACCGCCTGCTGCGTGGCGATGCCCAGGTCGGCGCGCCCGCGCTGGAGACCCTGGTGCTGGGCGCGCGGGATTCGCTGAACTTCTTCGGCGACGCCAGCCTGGACACCTACGGTGCCGACGGCCGCTCGCGGCTCAAGGAGCTGGTGCTGACCACCCCGGCTATCTACGGCCAGGGCGAGGCGGGTGCGCGTGCACAGATCCGCACCGCCAACCTGGTGTGGAACGGTGCCCACAACGAGGCCGGAGCCATCATCGCCGGCGGTGCAGGCAGCGGCGCGGGCAGCCTGCTGATCGACGCCGAGCGCATCGAGTTCGGCTACCTGCCGGACAGCCAGCCCAGTGCCAGCCCGATCCGCGACCGGCTGGCCGTGGGCTTCACCAACGTCGAGCTGAACGCCCGCGAGCGCATCACCGCCAACCACAAGGGCGGCCTGGCGGTGTACCAGCGGCAGGACGGCTACACCCCGGGCCAGGGCTTCCAGTACAGCGGCGGGCAACTGACCCTGCACACCCCGGTGCTGACCGGCGGGGCCGGCTCGGTGAACCGCCTCAGCGCGGGTGGCGACATCCGCATCAGCGCTCCGGCCGGTTCCACGGTGCCGACCATCGGGGGCGATGCCCTGGGGGCGGAGCTGTCCCTTCGCGGGCGCAACCTGTACCTGGAGGGCGCGGTGGTGCTGCCCAGCGGCAAGCTGACCCTGGCGGCCGAGGAGCAGCTGAGCCTCGGCGATGGCGCCCGCATCGACCTGGCCGGGCGCAAGGTCACCTTCAACGAGGTGAACAAGTACAGCTGGGGCGGCGACCTGATCCTGGAGAGCCGCCACGGCGACATCCGCCAGGCGGCCGGTGCGCTGATCGACCTGTCCGCGGTCAACAACCAGGCCGGTAGCCTCAAGGCCACCGCCCTGGCGGCCGGCGCCGGCACGGTGGCCCTGGAAGGGCGCATCCTCGGTGGCAGCAGCGGGGAATACGACGCTGGCGGCACCTGGATGCCGTACAAGGCCGGCAGCCTGGAGATACACGCCCAGCGGCTCGGCGCGGGCAACCTCAGCGACGATTTCGCCGCGCTCAACCAGCGCCTCAACCAGGGCCAGGTGTTCGGCGCCCGCAGCTTCCAGCTCAAGCAGGGCGACCTGGTGATCGGCGATGGCCTCAAGGCCGGAGAGATCAGCGTGTCGCTGGACGGCGGGCACCTCACGGTGAACGGCACCGTGGACGCCAGCGGCGAGCGGGTGGGTGCCATCCGCCTGGCCGGCAAGCAGGGGCTCACCCTCGGCAGCGGCGCGCGGCTGGACGCCCATGGCAACCGCCTGCGGGTGGACAGCTACGGCGGGATCATCGATGCGCCCAACCGGGCCACGGTGGAGCTGAGCGCCGTCGATGGCCAACTGACCCTGGCCAGTGGCGCCCGCATCGACCTGCGCCACGGCACTGCCGCCAGCAGCGGCCACGACGGACGGGCACGGGGCACCCTGGAGCTGAATGCTCCCCGGCTCGGCGGTGCCAGCGCTGGTGACATCGCCATCGATGCCAGCGGCCCCCTGGACATCCAGGGCGCCAGCCTGATCGCCGTGAACGGCGTGCAGCGCTACGACGATGCCCGCGACGGCAGCGACCCGGCCGCCAGCGGCCGGCCCTACCAGGTCATCGACCAGGCCTATCTGGACCAGAAGCACGCCGAGAGCCTGGCCTTCATCGACCACGCCCTGGCCAACGGCGCGCTGCTCAACGGCAAGCTGGCCGGCCTGAACAACGCCGCCTATGCCGATGCCTTCCACCTGCGGCCCGGGGTGGAGCTGGTCAGCCGGACGCCCGGTGGCGACCTGGTGGTGCAGGGCGACCTGGACCTGTCCGGCTACCGCTACGCCAGCCTCAATCCGCACACCCCCAGGACCGCCGCTGCGGGATCGGGGGAGGTGGGGCACCTGGTGATCCGCGCTGGGGGCGACCTGAGCGTGCTGGGCAGCATCAACGACGGCTTCCTCGCACCGCCGGCCACCCAGGACGACGACGGCTGGGTGCTGCTGCCCGGCAAGCAACCGTTCAACGGGGATGTGGTGGTGCCCCGTGGCGGCATCGAACTGCAGGATGGCACCGCCTTCCCCGCCGGCACGGTGCTCAACTACGACCTGCCGATCAAGGCCATGACCCTGGCTGCCGGTACCCGCCTGCCGGCGGACGCGCGGTTGAACGGCCCGCTGCTGCTGGCTGCCGGTACGGTGCTGGCGGCGGAGGTGCGCAACGCCGACGGCAGCCTGGCCTACGCTGCCGGCACCCGCCTGGCCGAGGCCGTCACCCTGGCCCAGGGCATGCTCCTGGGGGCGGGGACCTGGCTGCCGGGGGACACTCCGGTAACGGCCATGACCTGGCCGAAGGGTGTGCCGCTGCCGAGCAACGCGCCCAGCACTATCGTCGGTGCGCCGGACAGGGTGGTGCAGGCAGGGAACCTGGTGCTGGCCTTGGGGGCGCTGATCCCGGCGGGCACCGATGTGAAGCTCGCCGCCGGGGTGGAGAAGATCAACCTGCGAGGCGGTGACGGCAAGGGACGCAATTGGGCCGTGGCGCAGATGCTGCCCGAAGGCTCGCAGTCCTGGTCGCTGCGGGCCGTGGCCGGTGCGGACCTGCAGGCCGCCGACAGCCGCCTGGTCGACCCCTATGCCGAGCACGGCGAACTGCGCCTGGCCGACACTCACTATGGCTACCTGGCGACGCTCAAGCCGGCGCCATCGACCCGCCTCCTCACGGCGGAGGGTGCACTGGCATGGTATGGCGATGAGAGCTTCGCCGGAAAGCCGGTAGTCGAGGTCATGGCTGAGTTCGGCTGGGATGAAGCGAGCATTTGCTATGAGGCCAGTCTATGTGCTCTACCGCCAGGCCCCAGGGTACTAAGCGATGAAGCTTCGCTGCTTTACTGGGGTGACCTGAGCTTTTCCGGGCGTCCAGTCGCAGAATTGGCATCCCTATGGGGTATGACCGACGACGAGTTCTGCGCAAAAGGGGCAACGCTCTGTATCGTCGAGGGGACACCTGAGCCCTTGCCCGAATACAACTACGCCCTGGGCAGCAGCCGCTTCAGCGTGCTGCGCACCGGCACCGGGGACCTGGACCTGGTGAGCGCCGGTGACTTCAACCTGCACTCCCTGTACGGCCTCTATACGGCCGGTACCTCTTCGCTGGGGCTGTCGCAGTCCGCGGCCTACAACCAGGCACGCGGTGTGGCCACGATGCCTGGCTCGACGAGGCCAGGCGACAAGGTACTGGGCTCCAACGGAGGCATCTACGAGACCCTGGTGGACGGCGGGGCCAGCAGCCTCTACCGCGCCTGGTACCCGGACCGGGGCGGCAACCTGTCGCTGACGGTGGGCGGTGACCTGACCGGCGATCTGATCGGGCGCCAGCAAAATGCAGGCGAGGACAAGACGCAACTGGAGGGCGGCGCAGTCAGCAACTGGCTGTGGCGCCAGGGCGGCGGGCTGGATGCGGCATCCACCGTGCCCAGCGCATGGTGGATCAACTTCGGCACCTATGTGCCGTTCAATGACAGCACCGAGGTGGCCCTGGCCGGCTTCACCGGCTTCGGCACCCTGGGCGGCGGCAACCTTGACGTACGCGTGGCTGGGGATGCCGGCCTGTTGGCGCCCCGGGGAACCATGAAGTACGACCTCGCCAGCCGCAGCCAGGGCCTGGTGCTGGCGGTGGGCTCCACCGGGCGCATGGTGGACGGCCACCTGGTCACCACCGGCGGTGGCGACCTGAACCTGGTGGTGGGCGGTGCGCTCAACCCCGACCTGGAGGCCCGAGGGTTCCAGGACGATGCCAAGCTGCCCATCAAACAGCGGCATGACCTCAACGGCAGCCTGGTCAACCTGCGGGGAAGCCTGCGCGCCAGCGCGGCCTCCTATGGCGGCATCGACACGATCACCGGGCCGGAAGCGCCCAACCATGACGCCCGGGAGAGCCGCGCCTACGACCCCTTCACCGCCACCAAGGCCTCCGCCACCGGCGGGCTGGTGCTGGTGCCGGGGGACGCCACGGTGAGCCTCAATGCCCGGGGCGACCTGGTGCTGGGAGGCGTGGGCGATGCCGGGCGCAGCCAGGCCCTGGGTGGCCAGGCCGTGGAACTGGCCGGCACCCGCAGCAGCGGCTTCGCCTGGTTCAGCCTGTGGACCGATCACACCGCCATCGACCTGTTCGCCGCTGGCGGCAACCTGACGCCGTCGACCCAGTTGGGCGAGATGAGTGTGCTCGGTGTGGGTGTACGGACTGGCATGGACTACTCCGCTACCGACGGGCGTTTCGTCTACCCCTCCGTACTGCGGGCGGTGGCACCGGCTGGCAGCCTCTACTACGGACCTTCGGCGCAGGAGTACGAGCATGTTATCGGCGTGCTAACCCATTCCCTGCTACTGGCCCCGGGGCGCCAGGCCCAGTTGGAGTTGCTGGCCGGAAACTCCATCTACGCCGGGGGGTATGCCCTTTCGCCGAGCAACGCTCCCCAGGACCACCTGGCCACGCCCTTCAAACCGGGCTTCTACTACCTCGATGCGTCAGGCGCCAGCCATGGCGACCTGGGCTGGAGCGGCAACCCTGGGCGCAGCCTGTTCGCCTTCGGTGGCACCGGGGTCGAAGGCGCCTACCGTGGTGCCGACCAGCCGACGCGCATCTACGCCCTGCGGGGTGACATCGTCGGGGTGCGCACGGGCGAGATCCTGAGGTTCTCGAGCTATCCCCGGGCCGGTGAAACTTGGTACGAGGGCGCACGCCCGACCCGCCTCATGGCCGGGCGCGACATCGTCAACAGCGGGCAGATGGTCGGTCTGCCAGGCCCGATCCAGATCGAAGGTAATGTGCAGACCACCGGCAACCTGTTCGTCCACGACGCGCCCACCGACGTCTCGGTGGTGTCCGCCGGGCGCGACATCCTCTTCAGCAGCTTCAACGTTGCCGGGCCCGGCACCCTGGAGATCACCGCCGGTCGCCAGTTGCGCCTGGAAGACCAGGCCACGCTGAACAGCCTGGGAGCCATCGTGCCCGGCGACCAGCGCCCGGGTGCCGACATCGCCCTGCAAGCCGGTGCCGGCAGCGGCCCGGACTACCTGGCCTTCGCCCTGCGTTACCTGGACCCGGCCAATCGCCTCGCCCCCGGCGCCAGCCTGGGTGCGGGTGGCGTCGCGCAGACCTACGAAGCCGAGCTGGCGGCCTGGCTGGCCGAGCGCTTCGGCTTCAGCGGCAGCCGCGAGCAGGCGCTGGCCTACTTCACCGCACTGGCGCCGGAGCAGCAGCGGATCTTCGCCCGCCAGCTGTACTTCGCCGAGCTGCGCGCAGGCGGGCGCGAATACAACGATGCCGGCAGCCCGCGTTTCGGCAGCTACCTGCGCGGCCGCAATGCCATCGCTGCGCTGTTCCCCAGCCATGACGTGGCCGGCAACCCGATCCGCTACGAGGGCGACATCACCCTCTATGGCGGTGCCGGGGTGCGCACCCTGTTCGGGGGCGGCATCCAGATGCTCACGCCAGGGGGGCAGCAGGTGTTCGGCATCGAGGGCGAGGCGCCGCCGGCCTCGGCCGGTGTCATCACCCAGGGTGCCGGGGATATCCAGCTGTTCGCCGAGGGCAGCGTGCTGCTGGGCCAGAGCCGCATCATGACCACCTTCGGTGGCGACATCCTGGCCTGGTCCGCCCGGGGCGACATCAACGCCGGACGCGGCTCCAAGACCACCCTGGTGTACACGCCACCCCGTCGCGTCTACGACGCCTGGGGCAACGTCACCCTGTCGCCCAGCGTGCCCAGCACCGGTGCCGGCATCGCCACCCTGGCGCCCATCCCCGAGGTACCGCCGGGCGACATGGACCTGCTGGCGCCGCTGGGCACCATCGACGCGGGGGAGGCCGGCATCCGCGTTTCCGGCAACGTCAACATCGCCGCGCTGCAGGTGATCAACGCCGCCAACATCCAGGTGCAGGGCAAGTCCAGCGGGATACCGGTGGTGGCCTCGGTCAACACCGGAGCACTGGCCTCGGCCAGCTCGGCGGCCAGCTCCGCCAGCGGCGCCGCCGAAGAAGCCGCGCGAGGGCAGCAGCGCGCCGCCCGCGATCGCCAGCCGTCCATCGTCACGGTGCAGGTGGTGGGCTTCGGCAACGAACGCCTGCAAGGCGGCGAAGAAGCCCGCGCCCCGGCCCCGACCGGCTACGACGCCAACCGCAGCGTGCAGGTGCTCGGCGCCGGCCCGCTGGACGAACAGGCCCGCAGCCACCTGACCGAGGAGGAACAGCGCAACCTCACGCTTTGACCCCATCCCCGGCCGCCCTTCGGGGCGGCACTTCTTTCCCGAGGGCGGCAGGCGACTGCCGCTCTTTTTTCTGTATTTCGGAAATTTCCTTACCTTTAGGGAACATCAGCGCTGCTTTTCTGGTTTGCCTCTTCGACTAGAATCCGCCGCCCTTACCGGGCCTACCAAACTGACGAGTGATTCGCATTTGGTCGTGAAAGGGCTTGAGCAAAGTCGCTAGCGCCATAAAAATATCGCCCCGATGTCGATGTGCCACCACTCCAAGGACGGTCATCATGCGCACGCAGCCGTTTGCAGTCGGCTTCTGCCTGCTGTTGTTTCCTGTTTTCCAAGTCTTTGCCGCCGATCCCGTGGTGCCGTCCCCCGGCGACCGCGACCTGATCCGTGACCGTCAGGAA
>NZ_LXJQ01000082.1:0-14465 GCF_001728925.1 Pseudomonas sp. 1D4 | reverse complement strand
CTCTGTACCTATTGCTAATGGGCTTGCTCCTGTTCGGGGGGAATACCAAAGGGGACCGACGCCGGCGGCGTGGATGGGCGATAGCGGCGAGCGCGCTGTTCGCCTTTTTCACCGCCTGGATGTGCCGTAACCGCCAGTTCTCCCACATAGACGATTACTTGGCTGGCCGAGCATAGGTGGCTGCCGGATATCGGCCTGCAACCTGGCCGGCCGCTACTCTCGGAATATATTGGAGAAAGAGCAATGGGATTCCGCTTCAGCAAACGGATCACGATTGTCCCAGGTGTTCGCCTGAACATCAGTGGATCAGGGATCAGCACTTCGGTGGGGCCGCGCGGGCTCAGCCTCACCATGGGGAAGAACGGCACTTATCTCAATGCCGGCCTTCCAGGCACAGGCCTTTCCTACCGGGAACGTCTAGACCGATCCGGCCGGCGGTCAGCACCTCGGCCTGTGCCTGAGGCCTCAGGCTATGACGGCCCCATCAAGGTGAAGGTCGATGAGGACGGCACGCTGATCATCACTGACCTCGACGACAACGCTCTGCCAGATCAGATCGTGAAGTTAGTGAAGTCTCAAAAGGCCGAGGACATCCAGGAGCTGCTCGAAAAAGCCGCTGCCAAGGTGAACCAGGCGCTCGAGGAGTGCCTCGGTGTCCATCTGGCGACCCCGCCGCCGGGATCACTCCCGGCGCTACCTCCTCCGTTTGATCAAGACGAACCCCGGCGGCCGGGGGCAGACACCCCGGGCCTTCTCGATAAGATGCTTCTCCGTGGCTTCAAAATGGAACGGGAAGCTCAGGCACTCGAGACGCAGTATCTGCAGGACCTGACGGAATGGCAGTCAGCGCGGGATGCTCACGAATCGGCGCGCGCGGAGATTGAGAAGGCAATCCGCCTGGCAGGAAAAGGTTTCAGCGCCCACATGGAGCGCGCACTCGACTACGTGCTCTCCGGCATCGCCTGGCCGAAGGAGACCTTTCTCGAGTACCAGTTTTCCCATGACGTGACCGGCATTGCGCTGGACATTGACCTTCCGGATGAAGGTGACGTGCCTAGCAGAACAGCCGAAGCGCGTGGCAACGGGAAGCTGACCTTCAAAAACCGATCGGAGGCCCAGACACGTCGGGACTTCGTGTCGCTCTGTAATGGCACCATCTTCCGGGTCGTGGGGGAGGTGTTCGCATTACTTCCTTGCATCCAGAACTGCCTGGCTTCGGGCTACATCCAGCGGAACAACACAGCGACAGGTCGGATCGAGGACCAATACATCATCTCGGCTCTTGTAACTCGTGACCAATGGGAGGCATTGGATCACTCGCGGCTGGATAGCATCGACCCGGGCGCAGCTCTGAAGTCCTTCGGAGCAGTGGTGAGCCTTGATCGATCCTCTCGATTCAAAGAGATCGAGCCTTTGGACATTACGTGTCTCGGGTGAAGCGCCTTCAAACCAAACCGGCTTTTCAGAGAGGCTAGTTTGTCCAATCGGAATAGCTCCCGCATGTGGGCCACGTTCATTGGGTTTTTCCTGCTTGCCACTGCCGTGACAGGTTGCCAGAGCAGGAAGGAGTACCAATTGTTCTGCGACCCCAATACGCCAAGGCTGCAATGCACCGCTGCAGTCTCGGATCACAAATGCCAGCAGGCCGCTGCGCTCGTGCAGCGATGTGCTTGGTTCGTGAGGAACCAGGTAAACCGCGACGCCCCTGGCTCTGCGATGAGGGACTTGCCACCGCAATATCAGAACCTAACCTTCCAGCCGCGAGCGATAGGTATGCTGCAGAGTGGGACTGTCATCTACCTAGATGCGAGCACCACTGCAGGCTTCCTCAACACCGTGACGTTCGCGGAAAAGCTCGTGGAAGAGCGAGTCAAGCGATACCGGATCGAATCCACCAGCTACTCGAGGACTGTCAGTAGCGGCTTGCAGACCTCGGACACAAAGGTCAGGCAGGCAATCGCGGAGATCGAGAAGCTGCAACCTGTGCTGCAGGAGGCCCATGCAATCGGGAGAGACGTACAGTCCGTCCTCGATACCCCAGCTTCTTTCGATTTCCGTGCGCACGCCCTGCGGGTTGTGAACGAAACCGCTCCATCCGACATTTATCTGCGCCAGGCCGCTGAACTCGCAATTCGGACCAATGCCTGGGGGCGTGAGCAGCCGGGTGAGCTGGTTCGGGAAGCAAATCGCAAGCTCGAAGATCTGCAACAGACCGTGGCCACACCTTTCACGCAGCAATTCGACTATCTCAAACAGCGGGCTGAAGTTGCCGGGAAGAAAGCCGCCCAGCGTCGTGCACGCTCATTGAGATATTCGGGCTCTGTCGGTGGCGGAAAGAGTTATGGGGGTGCGTGCTCGTGCGCCGGCGGGAACGTCTGCTATGGGCCCCGCGGTGGGAGATATTGCATCACCTCTGGCGGGAACAAGCGCTACGGCATCTGAGGGTAACCGAACCGATGGCGAGTGGACTCGCCATCGGAGCAGTTTGATCAGTTGATGATGCCCTTGGCTTTGGCTTCCTTGAGCCAGCTCGGGAACTCCTCCATGAGCTGGTCATAGAGCTGCTCCTCGGTTACTTGGTGCAGGTCATCCAGGGCGAAGAATCCACAGTTGTCTACGAGCCTGCCCTTCATGTCATCGAGCTTCTCAAGAATGCCGTAGCCCCGCCCTCCAAGACCGACGAACTGCCAGTAGAGGGGAAGCTTTGCGGCGTCGGTCATGAGCTGGGTGATTTTCCTGTTTTCGTGGACGCCACCGTCGCTAATGAAGAGGACATAGACGGGAGAACGGTCACCGCAGTTGAGGTAATAGCTAATCACCTGCTCCATAACCTTGGGCTCGTCGTTGATCCGGCTACCCAAGTCCCAGTCACGCCAGCCGTAGTTGTCGGTGTTTATGAAGTCCTTGAAGTTGGCCAGCGTGATTGCAGAGAGCTTTTGCGGCTTCGCACCAAATGCCCAGCAGTCAATCGAGCCGTCGTCATCGAAGTGGACCGCGAGCGGCAACAGCCGGTTGACCACCTCCTGAACCCGACCCTTGGAATACTGGCTGTTCATGGAGCCGGACGCATCAAGCACCAGGGCAACGCGGGCCTTCACGTGTGTGAGATTCGCTTTCTCGAGGCTGATCTGTGCCTTCTTGGCAAGGCTCACCAGTTGCGGTGCTGCGGCCGCCACCTTCTTCTCCAGCGAGATTGTCGCTTGGACTGGAGCTGGCGCAGGATCATCAAAAACCTCGCCGCCGAAATGCTTAACGAGGGCTGCGAGGCCTTCATTGAAGCCTTGCAGGTTCGAGGCAAGACGCCACTGGCCATCCTTTCGGTAGACGTCCGCGACCATGATGGCTTTCTCGCCGGCAAACGTGTTGCCGCTGAAAGGGCAGGTAGCAACTGTCTGGCCGGCCGCATCCTTGACTATAAAGGAGCTGGTCTGGATGTCCCGCATCGCCCCGGCCCCGTCGATGGCTGCTGTGAACACCAAGCGATCGATCGATGGGGGCAGACCAGCTAGGTCCATGCTGAACTCGCTGGAACCTATTTGCTTCACACTGTTGCATGGGGAGCTGGGCTGATTGAAGAAAATCATGTAGCTGTCATTCGACAGCTTCCCATCCGCATCCAGACCAAAGCATGCCATGTCGATGGTGTGGGGCGACTGGATTTGAATCGAGAGTGATAGTGCCTGGCCTTGAATGAGGTTCGACAACGGTATCCGTTGTCCTTGGCTAATCTGCATGAAGTGCTTCCTTGAGTGATCGATCATGCGCTAGGTGCTGGTCAGGAAGGCACCGTGCCTTCACCGAATTGGTGGCTTGGCTGGGGAACAAACCAGGCGGGATGTTCAGTTTTGTCGCTAGGAGAGCCTGCCAAGGCAGCGATGACAGCCCTATCCTGTCCACAGCTGAAGGTACAACGAAAGGAGTTTGGCCTGGGATAGTCATCTGGAATCAATCAGTAATCCGATTGGGAATTCCATAACCGAAATCCCAGTTCGACCTTGGCTTGAACGGGGCAACTGGGCCGATAAGTTCAATCCATGCCGGTAGGCTTCGTTCTAGGGGCGAATTTCTGGCGTCAAAGAGGTAGCCTGATCGTGAGGAGGGTGGCAAAATGCCATTGAATCCCATTAGCTCCTTCTGGACTGAAGGCGTTGCAGCCATGGGTTCCGTTCTCTGACAAGGACCCGTTGGATGCTCCTCGTTGCTCTCGTTGTACTCAACGCGGTCTGCCTAATTTGCGGTCTCTTGTTCAACGCCGAGCTGTTGAACTTGGCCGGGGCGGACATCCCCCTCAAACAGATCCAAACTCTCGAGATTTATGGCCAGATTCTGGCATCGGCTAGCGTGTGCCTCCTTGCCTGGCGGGTTTGCATTTGGGCACATCGTAGATGGGGGGGAGTGAAGTACATCGGACTCAGTATTGCGCTGAGCACGGCTGTTGCCGCCCCCATCACCTGGTGGGTTCAAGGCGAGGTTCCAGATCTGATTGCAGAGAAGTTCCCGGCCAGTCTCCGTGTCTACAGCCTCTACGCCTATGTCACTAAAAAAGGACTTCTCTACGACTCTTTGCAGATACCAGGCGTGCCGTATCAGGAGTATCGAGAGAGCGGCGAAGGTAAGGCTTTCATAGCCAACCTTGGGGTCCTAATGAGCGTTCAGGGCTCGTATGTCGAGCAGATTGACAAGAACTTTCAAGGCTTTGCAGCAGCAGTATTCAGGGGCTACACCCGTCGGAATGCTGATGCACTCTATGAGCGCCTCCAGGAGGAGGTCGTTCCATCGGCGGAGGGCATCATCCGGACGTACGCCAAGCTTGAGGCGTTCCGTGCGACCGGCGTTCCTGGAAACGAATGGAAGCCCATCGCGTGGCCAAGGCAGGGCGAGCGATTGGGATACGAGCCATCGATCGACGAATACGCCAGATCCATCAAGCCTGGCCTCCGCAGCCGACCAGCCATCGCAAACACCAATGAAGTCTGCTACATGGCCCAGCAAGCTCTGGGCCCGGTGTACGTGAAAGGGATGGATGTACTGTCCACCCGCAAGCAATTCGATAAGTACCTGCCAGGCATTGCCAGCAACATGGCCTTCGATGTCGCCCACACCGATATCAGAGGGGAGCAAGGGCTGAGTGTGTTGAAGAACATGTGGTTCGTGCCTTGGTCTCTGCTCAGTGGCCTTTTCATGGGGGCGCTCAACCTAGTCGGCCTGATCCTTTCGGCAGTGGAGCAGCGGGGGTTCATTCAGGGGCGTCGGCGCATTGTCCGTCTCAGTGCAATCGCAGTGATCGTCGTCATCCCGTTAGTTGCCGGCAACGCAATCATCCAATCGGCAGGCTACCGGACATCATTCCGGAGCATCGAAAAAGGACCAACGATCATGGCCGGTGTTTTCCACTGGGCAATGTCTGCGGAAGCCATGCTCTACAACCTGACCAAACCTCTGCTGAAGGCTGAGTGAGTATCAACAAAAGGGAGTGATTCACAGTGCGTAAGAAGTTCGTCGCCTCAATCCTGGCAGTTTCCATTGCAGCCACCTCCGGTTGTGCGCAGTTGGGTATCAACAAGCAGCAGGCCGGCACCGTAATCGGTGGGATTGCCGGTCTGGCAATCGGAGCCACCATGGGCAAGGGCAATGGCCAGATCGCGGCCGCTTTGATTGCTGCCGGCATCGGCGGTTACATCGGTAACCGTATCGGCCAAATGCTGGATGAGAAGGACCAGCAGGCGCTGGCGCTGCGCACCCAGGAAGTACTGAGTCAACCCGCAACTGGTTCGGCTCAGCCGGTGACTTGGAAATCCGAGCATTCTGGCGCATCTGCCCAGATCACTCAGGGCCAGGAATACACCAAGACCAAGACGGTTGAGGTGAAGCGTGCGCCGAAGATCCAGGCCGTGCCATCGATGAAGTTGATCAACGAACCCTACGTCACGCAGTCCAGCCTGAATGTTCGTGTTGCGCCCAACCTGAAGGCAGACAAAGTGGGCGGTTTGCCGACCAATACCGAATTCACTGCTGTCGGATCCACCGGCGACTGGATTCTGGTTGGTCGTAAAGGTGTGACTGTCGGTTACGTGCACAAGGACTATGTGGTACCGAAGGCTCAGGTCGTAGTGAAGAGCGCCGCCCCGGCAGTGAACCTTGACGAGATGAACGTCGCAGCCAGTAAAGATACCCAGGCCTTCGACCTCGACTCCATACAGTCCTTGCCGACCGAACAGGTTGCGGCCGAAACCGCATGCCGACCGGTAACCGTGAGCCTCAAATCGGCCGACGGCCAGGCTGAGCAGCAGGAGAACACGTTCTGCAAGCAGGCCAACGGCACCTGGGAACTGATCTAAGGACAACCATGAAGAAGCGCGCACTCGCGCTGGCAGTTGTCGGAGCTTGCGGCCTCGCGCCGCAAGTGTTCGCACACGAGCTGGCCTACTCGAAGAAAGACCACATCAAGGTCGAAGTACCTGGCGAAGCCGCAACCTGGTGCAAGCCGGAAGTCGAGCTAACGATTCGCCGCCCCGTTTGGGATAATCAGGTACTGCTGACCGGGCTAGTCGCCAAATTGCCTATGGTACTCGGGAAGGATTGCCCGGCAGCCAAGGTGACCTGGAAGGCGGTAGATGCCACTGGCAACCTCTACGCCAGCGGGGCTGGGACCGCAGCCAATCTTGGCATAGTCACACTCGCATCTGCTCAAAGCACTGCTCAGGCACTGGCGCCGAATACGGTATCGGAGGCTCCTGCTCCGGTTGCTACGCCTCCTGCAGCCCAGCCGGTCACGCCCCCCGCGGCAGCTACCACTACCCTTGCCCCTACAACCGAGACCGCCCCGTCTGCGGTTCAACCGGCTGTTGTGGAGTCTGTTGTTCAGCAGGAACCATCGAGTTCTCCACGGCCGGCAATCGCCCCTGCGGAATCTCAGCTTCAACCTGCGCCTCAGGAACCGGCCCCCGTCCCGGCAGCCCCCACTGCGGTAGCAGAGGCGCCGACGCCTGACTTCGGCAGGTCTCTGGTAACCGGGCACAACCAACTCACCGCGATCGCGGACGGGGCTGGTTGCAAATGGATGATTAGCAAATCCACCTATGACCAAAGCGACGGTAGTCTGGCATTCGGGTCGACACCGGCTATGCCTTGCCCCGCATCAGGCTTTGCGGAAGGCTCATTCGAAAAGCTGTCGTGGAAGGTTCCGAACACCTACCGCGGCGACAATTGGAACCGAGTCTATGTCCATCCAAGTGGTCTGATGTTCAACAAAGGACTGGAGGATGCAGTGAAAGGCAAAGCCTTGTCTTTCCTCAGTCCCAAGGCTGACCAGGCCCTGTTCCTCTTGGGCGAAGTCGCCAGCCGACAGATGAAGGTTTACCTGGCTTTCCAGCGCCCCACTTATCGAGTCCTCGGGCCATTCAACGGTGATCCCTACTACGTGGTGACCACCGCCGATGAGTCCTTCGCGCTGGACGCAGCCGAATACAAGCGTGCAGCCCTGGAAGTCTTCCAACTGATCAAGACCACGTCTCCCACAACGGTTGATGTGGCGAACTTCTATGTCGCGAAGAACCTGGATGCCCTATACCCCGTAAACGGCTGGGGAGACGATAAGGAGAAGATCGTCCGTAACCGCCTCGGGGAGAACCGCGGCCAGTTCTACTTCGATGTCCAGGAGGGTTCCAACTGGGCAATGCAACGTGAACAGCAGCGTGTTCGGGAAGAGCGCCGCCGGCAAGAGCAGTTGGCAGTTATCCATACTCGCGTGCTGGAGCGTTACGAGCAGATCAAAGCTGGCATGAAGGACTTCGAAGGTCGAGAAACTGAGGCCTTGGCGCAGATGGCTGGGATCAAAGTTCGCTTCAATTCGCCGCTCTCCCTGCAAGATCCAAACACTTCCAAGCGCGTCAATCCCATGATGGTCCACGTGACCGGTAAGAGAGGCGACTACTACGAGATCGATTTCCCGAGTAAAGGTCGCCTAGCGGCCGATCAGGAGTTCGCAAACGAGTGGTACGTCGTGCAGGTGGCCAACATGACGCCGTATCTCCCCCTGGAGGATGGGCGGGCAGTACCGACGTTCAGGGCATACGCCGTTGGCGAGCTGGAGGCGTGCAAACAGGAACACTGCGCAGACAAAGTGTCCTTCGGGGCTGTCCTCGCACGGGAATTCCCTGACGCAGGAATCGACTTCAGCTGGACCCCTGAGGTGTCCCAGCAGTTCGTGAACACCTGGAACAACGCTTCCGCACAAATCCAGTAAGGCATCGCGATGATCAAATCAATGAACAAGCAGCAGGTGCTGATCGCCGCTGTCGCAGTAGCCGTAGTGGTGATTGGCGTCGCAACTACCATGCTCTCCAGCTCGGGCAAGAAAAGCGCCCTGACGTATTACGACGACTTCAAGGAGCGGTTTTTCCTTCAGGACGTCCTCTCTGAGGGTGATATTTCCTATTCGGTGTTCTCGGGCAACCTGACCGTCGAGACTCCCGAAATTCGCCTGGTGGCAGCCCAAACCAACGGCGCTGAGCAATTTCTGCGCAGCCTAAATGGTTTATTCGAGTCCGCCCGTGGCTCGTCCAGCGAAGAAGGCCTGGCCGGCTGGGCCAAGTACCAGATCCAGTCCACCACTGGCCGGGACGCGGCCGGCGTATACCTCAAAGCTGACACGCTGAAAATTAGCCATTCTGGTGACAGTAAGGATGGTGAGATTCATATACAGCTGCTGGGCATGGATATGGCCAACCCCTACATCTCCCGGAAGGGTTCTGATGTGGTCTTGGTCTCCGACGTGAGTGATGAGATCCAGCCGCGTTCGGAAATCGGTCAGTACGGCGAGGTGGTCAAGTCTTCTTACTCCTGGGGCTCCAACATGGCCATGCGGCAGCCGGCGGCTGGCGCTTTCTTGGTCGGAGCCACCGGTGAGTTCGGAACCAAGGTGGACCTGGACTTCTCCATCAAGCGGTCGGACGACGGAGAAGGTTCGATGATGTTCGTGGTCACCCACCGGAATGACGGCAGCCAAGTTGGCCAAATCGTCCGGGAGGCGGAATTCGCCTCGCTTCCTGAACTCGATGATGTGCAAGAGGTGCTGAAGAACTCCCTCAGCGGCTTCATTGTGGGGGCATACAGCTCGGTGACTGGGCAGGCTGTGCTTGCGGACGCTGTTAGTGGGTTCGCTCGAAAGGCCAAAGTCGACGGCTACTCATTGACCTACAAGGGTTTCGACCCGCTGAAGGACAGCTACACCGCGTTCCAGAGCAGCGTCGGGAATGCAAAATTCGGGGCCTTCTGCCAGGAAATGGGGCTGTCGACTTGGCAAAGCGATTTTGGGGTGAAAGCCAAAGACCACAGCGACTCGGAGTGCGCAATCGCCGAGAAGCTCGTTACGGATGGCAAGTTCGAGGAAGCCTACAAGTTCCGTGAGGACAAGTCGCTGTTCGCCGCACTGTTTGTTAGCAAGGGATTCGAACTTGAAACTAACTGACTTGGTCTAGCTGGCGGCCCGCTGGACCGGGCTGCTCCAAGCTAACTTTGGCTCCACAAAAAAGGATGTAGAACATGAAGCAACTCAAATGGACTCTGGCGGCCCTATGCGTATCTCTGCTTGCTGGCTGCGGGTCGAGTGAGGATAAGGCTGAGAAATTGGTCGACTCCATGGGGCTGGATCAGCAGTACAAGATGATCGTGGAGCTCTCGACTGCCGGCTACGCCACTCAGTATCCAGGTGTGGATCGGAAAAAGATCAAGGCTGTCATCGAGGACAACTTGTCCCGGGACACCTTGAGGGATGCGATGGTCGAGGTCTACGCGAATCACTTCGACGAGGACGAATTGGACTTGATCATTCAGGCCAATAAGCAACCTGAGCGCGCGATGGCCATCATCTTGGGTTCCAAAGATGGTCAGGCGTTGGCTAGAAAGACCGTGGAAGTGCAGAAGGACCTCATGGCTGATATGCAGGATGCCATGTCTGAAAGTGAAGAGGACATCGTCGACGCACTGGATGAGCTTCAAGAGGAAGCCAGAGGTTAATCCAACCGCGTGTACCCCAGAAGGCCCGGATTCCGGGCCTTTTGCCTTGTTGTGAAGGACACTGCGCTTGATGACAATGCATCAGTCGAAGCGCTCAAGACACTATCGTCTACAACGGGCAGTGCTCCCGATAGCTTGTGGCCTGGTGGACTCGCTCAACCCCGGTACACTGATCCGAAATAACACCACAGGCCTCCGGCAATGTTCGATCTCGACCACCCCCTTGCGCAGGAAATCGCCGATCGCGCGATGGCCATTCTTCCTCGCAACGTGAATGTGATGGACAGCCAGGGCTTGATCATTGGGACCGGGGAGCCTGATCGACTCTATACCCGGCACGAAGGGGCTCAACTGGTTCTTGCCAACAGCAGGGCAGTCGAGATCGACAGCGCGGCCGCTAGCGCGCTCAGGGGGGGTCAGGAGGGAGTGAACCTGCCTCTCTACCTGGATGACCAGGTGATCGGCGTAGTAGGCGTCTCGGGTGATCCTGAGGAGGTGCGTGCGTTTGCCCAGATGGTGAGAATGACCGCTGAAATGCTGGTAGCTCAACGGAACGACCAACACCATCGCCTTTGGCTTCAAGAGCGTCGGGAAGAAGTCCTGACCTCGATCCTCATTTCTGGCCAGTCAGTTCAACGGGCCATCGTTGAAGCCCAGCGATTGGGGCTGAAACCTGATCTTCACCGTACGCCGGTTTTCCTCGAAGTGGACAATCCGGAAGAACTCGAGCGAGTTAAACAATGGCTCGAACGGCAAGTGGCCGATGCCTGGTGTATCGCCCTGCAAGGGGCAGGTCTCGTTTGGTGCACTCCACGCTCAGTTACACCGGATTTTCTTGAGCAGTTGGGTCGAGCAGGAAGGAAGATTGCCCGGGTTGCGATCGGGACCCCAGATATTTCAGCCAGTGCCCTGCACTCCGAAGTTCAGCAACTCGTTGACCTGGTTGCATACGCGCAGGCAAAGCTTCTCGAGTCTCAGTGGCTGCCGCTGGCCGCTCACAGGATTCCGGTTGCGGTGTGGCGCTATCGCGCAGAGGCTGGATTCCAGGAATTGGCCAAGCCCTACCTGGCCCTGAAACTCGAAGACGCAAATGGTCTGCTGCGTAAGACATTGAATAGCTGGTTCGAGCATGGGGCCGATGGCCAAGCCTGTGCAGATGCGCTGAACATTCACCGGAATAGCCTTCGCTACCGGCTCGAGCGAATTACTGATATCACGGGAACTGACCTTGCTTCACCCAAGGGAAGTTCCGAGCTCTACCTGGCCATGGTCCTGTCGGCGGAGTAAGGCGTCGGCACGGGGCCTGGCGACCCATTGTGGGTTTGCACAAAAGCCTTGCCGAAAGTTTTTACCCCACACATACCTAACCTGCGAGCCTGCAGGAACAATCTCCTCAACTACAAAGGGTATGAAGCCTGAGGAGACTTGCATGAAAGTCGTGATCGCACCTGATTCCTTCAAAGAAAGCCTGTCGGCAGAGCTTGTGGCAGAAGCCATTGCCCAGGGCGTCCGCGACGTTGTTCCCGAAGCCGAAATCGTGTGCGTGCCCATGGCTGATGGAGGGGAGGGTACTGTCGACGCCGTATTGGCAGCGACCGGGGGAGAGCGGCGGATCAGCATTGTGCGTGGCCCTATGGGAGATGAGGTCAAAGCACCTTGGGGCTGGCTCCCTGAGTCCAATACCGCGGTGATTGAAATGGCGGCTGCCAGCGGTCTCCATCTGGTACCCGTGACTGAACGTGATGCGACCCGAGCCTCCACCTACGGTACAGGCCAACTGGTGCTGCAGGCCTTGGATGCAGGCGCGCAGCGAATCATCATGGGGTTTGGGGGAAGCGCAACTAATGATGGCGGGACCGGAATGCTACGAGCGCTCGGTGCCAGGTTTCTGGACGCGGCCGGGTTGGAGATCGAGGAGGGTGGTTTGGCGCTCCGCTCGCTTCAACAAATCGACCTGAGTGGCATGGACGAAAGGCTACAAGAAGTCCGCTTTGATGTTGCCTGTGACGTCAACAACCCCCTGACCGGGACCAACGGGGCCTCCCATGTCTTTGGCCCACAGAAGGGCGCATCTCCCAAACAAGTCCTCGCCTTGGACGAGGCGCTAGGTGCTTACGCCGACGTTGTCGCAGAGCTGCTCGGGCAGGACGTTCGTGATTTCCCGGGCGCTGGTGCTGCAGGTGGAATCGGCTTCGCAGCCAAGGCCTTCCTCCTTGCTGAGTTCCGGCCCGGTGTCCAACTGGTCGCAGATCTATCTGGGTTAAGCCAGGCCGTTCAGGGAGCAGACCTGGTGATAACTGGCGAGGGGAAACTGGATGAACAGACCTTGTACGGAAAGACACCTGCTGGCGTGGCAGCAGTCGCATCCGCCGCCGGCGTGCCCACTGTAGCGATCGCCGGCACGCTGGGAGACGGATATCAACGGCTGCGCGACATTGGGATTACTGCAGCCTTTTCCATCACCTCCGGCCCGATGACACTGGAAACTGCATGCGCAGAGGCGGCAAATCTGCTTCGGGACCGAGCTTCAGATGTGATGCAGGTCTGGTGCGTTGCAAGGACCGGGGATTGCTGAGTTAAGCCATCATCCTTCACCTGCCAGACACCACGGCAGAGGGTGTAGTGTTGTGGAGTTCTACCACATGGGCAGACAACTCAGCGTCGCCATGGACCGTTACACTTCGCCCACGAGATTCAGCCCCGAAAGGGTGGAAAGATGGATCCCGTGTCTTGCAGCCCAGGCGTAGAGCGCCGGCAAATCAACCATGGAATAGGCGATCAGAATTGAGTCAGTCCCTGAAACCCGGCGAGAACTCGTCCCTCGGCCTCCCCAAAGGCCAGGTTTTGGTAACGCATTCCGCAGGCACCAACCTCGACGTAAATCTGACGGCATTCCTCGTCACCGACACAGGTAAGGTGATCAATGACAGCGGAATGGTCTTCTTCAATGCGCCGGAGCACGCATCCGGCGCTGCAGCATTCTCCGCTCCCATTACTCAGGTCGGCACGGTCAGCCACAGTATCACCTTCGACTTGAGCCGCCTCCCTCCCTTGATCACCAAGATTGCCATCGCCTTGACCCAAGACGGAAGTGCTGTTGGTTTCGCCGAAGTGCGCGACCTTCGCGCCCGCGTAATCGCCGGCGAACAGGTTTTGGACCTCGCGCCGGAGGCGTTTGATCGAGAAACGGGCATCATCGTGCTCGAACTCTATGTACGTAACAGCCAGGCGAAAGCGCGCTCTGTCTGGCAGGGTTTCGCCTCGGGCCTTGTGGGGCTCTGCAGCATGTACGGAGTAGAAGTTGAGGACGAACCTCAGCCGGCCCCAGGCGCAGTAGTTCCACCTCCGAAGCCGGTCAACATCACCAAATCGGTGATCACCCTGGACAAGCCCGGTAGCACGCATAAGGTTTCCTTGGAGAAGGGGGCCTCTGCGCCGAAGACCATCAAGGTTAGTGCGACGTGGGTGGACAATGGAGATGGCCGGGACAATGACGATCTTGACCTTCGAATCGGCATCCTCCGACCTGATGGCCTTATGTCCATCATCCAGGCACCTGACAAGCGAGGAGCATTCGAAGCTGATCCCTTCGTGTTCCACACCGGCGACGTTGTAAGTGCTAGTGCCTCGGCCCCAGGCATCGAGACTGTGGAAATCAACCCGACTATTTCCCATCGCATGGGAGGTAAGGTGGCTCTGGTTTGCAGCGTCTACTCAGCGGTCGACAATGGAGCCGTTTCGGTCGCTTCTTTGAAGCCTAAGATGCGGATGGAATACGGCGACCAAGTTGTAGAGTGCGCCTTCGAGTTCAAAAGCGGGTTCTTCAGCAGTCTGGTGTATACCTACGTCCTGGGGACGGTCGAGATCGACGGCGATGAAATTCGCATCAGTCCGAGTGGTGTAACGTCTAAAACTGGTTCCGAGGCCACACCCTGGCTTACTCGAAAAGACGATAGGGTGGAGCTAACGATGGATGGCCCAAGCGTCTTCAAAGGCCGACCGCTTGGGAGGAAGGGAAGCAAGCAGTACGTGTAAGTGCTTTGCCCTGCGCTTTAAGGGGGAAAGCGCAGGGCTTCCTGTTGAAGGGGGGCCAGTCGCTATGCTTCGGGCGCTTCAATCCAGTTTTCCTTTGGTCAAGGTTTGAAGTATTAGCTTCGGGTCTTGGCGAGGCAAAGATTGCGAGAGTCCTTATCTTTGATGCTGTAGCAAGTTGATCTGTTTCCCTTGGTTTCAGCGAGGCAAAGTTTCTTTTGATCGGTATCGCGGATGCTGTAACAGGTCGAGGCATTGCCTTTTGTGATAGCCAAGCAGTAATTCTTTGCGTCTCGATCCTGTATGCGGTAGCAGTCTCCGGAGCCAGCGAATGCTGCGAACGGAACAGCTGTCATTAGAAAAATAAGCCTTCACATATATTAACTCCTTTTCATTAGGGATGGTCTGAAAAAGAC
>NZ_LXJQ01000081.1:0-14831 GCF_001728925.1 Pseudomonas sp. 1D4 | reverse complement strand
ACTGCCGACGTTGTCGATGATGCTTTCCAGCTTGGGTTTTGGCAGCTCTGTCTGACCAGGCAAGGTAGGTTGCACCTCGTCGCTGCCGCCACCGCCACCGCCACCGCCACCGCCCAGGCCGGCTGCGGCTGCTCCGCCTAGACCTAAGGCACCGAGCCCCCAGGCGGCTGGCCAGAAGATGCCTCCGGCTGCCTCCAGTTCGTCAAGGCCGCTGATGGTTTCGATGCCGAGAGCGTGGGGAGAGGAAACGTCATTGATTAGGAACGCGGCTTCATGCTCGCTTTCACCGTCCGAGGCGACGAATGGGTGATAGATGCCGTCTTCCGCCATGCCGATCAGTTGCCCCGGGGCGCTGTAGAAGCCCTCGATAACGAGATCGGGCTGGTCGATGGGCGCACCCTCCAGGCAGACCAGCAGATCATCACCGTGTCGTGTCAGGGTAATGTTTTCAGGAGCTATTCCCTGGTCACCTTCTGCCAGGATGTATTTGCCCCCAGCGACGGCCTTTACCCGGATGGCTTTGCCGCTGGTGACACGTAGCTCCTCGGTTTGACTGATCTTGACGCCATCTATGACGGCCACTCGGACGGTATTGCTGCTCACGGGATGTCCTCGCATGCACGGGTTCCTGTTGCACTGGCAATCACGGCGTGTTTGCCAGGCGAGGTCTCCGGAACCAGGGGAAAACTCGCGTAAGGCGCGAATTCTTCATTCCTGCTCTCGGAGCCGATACGAGAATTGTCCCAAAAAGGCGCCCGCAGGCCGGGAGGAGCTGTCTACCAGCTTTGTAAAGGTGAGGGGTGGGGATTGCGTGTCAGAGGTTGCCCAGTTCGTCCTGGTATTTGAACAGTTCCGCGTCCGTGCGGATGCCGAGCTTGCGAAAGGCGGATTGTTTCTGTCCGCTTACTGTTTTCCGGCTGCGATTGAACTTGGTCGCAATCTGCGAAACGCTCATGCCAGCCAGGCAGCAGCGGATGACTTCATGCTCACGCTGGGTCAGGGGGATGCTCGGTGAGGCTTCATCGCTTCCTTCGTCATAAGCCTCGGGAAGGCTCTTGATCTGGTAGGCCATTTCCTGGGTGAGATAGATGCGCCCATTGGCAACTTGCCGAATAGCCACGAGCAGTTCGTCGATCTCCTGGCTTTTGCCCACAAATCCCATAGCGCCTGCTTTGAGTGCCACTTGGACAATAGCTGGGCGCTCAATGGAGGACGATACCAAGATGTGCATCTCCGGATAGCGGGCGCGTAAGATCCTTATCAGTGCCTGGCCGTCTACTTCGCCTTCACTCAGGGAGTAGTCCATCAGTAGAACGTCGGTCTTTGTGCTCCGCAAGGCATCCAGCAGGCTGCGGCTTGAGGCATACAGTCCCGCCAGCTCGAAGTCCGACTCGGCCGATAAGCAGAGCTGCAAGGCTCTGCGGATCAGTGAGTGGTCATCCAGTACGGCTATGCGTATGGGGGGCTGTTTGGACCATCTCATCATTCACATCCATCTGGGCTATCAGTGCGCTGACTGCAAGGCTTTCATTGGATTGACCTGACTACCATGGCGTCGCTCAGTGAGCCGCACTGCGTAAAAGCCACGTATTCAACGTGCTTCGCCGAAACAGGGTCAAGAACTGTAGTTTTTCATTTGGCTACGAGGGGTGAGTGCGACCTGTTGGCTCTAATGTGGCCTTCGGCTCCTTGGAGCGCTGCCTAAAGGCAATAGCGGCTGGGAAACGCTAGGCGCGGCTCCGTTATAGCTCGTTTGGTCGGAATGGACAGAAGAGGGTGGCAATTTAAGACAATTCTCATTGGGCGCTTGTGATGGCGATCTCAGAATACTCGCACTCCCTCCTGCCTCGCTCTCCAATGACGTTCCCGACATGGCTGCGCGTGGCCGAAAAACTGCCGGATGCGCGCCCAATGACCCCAGATAACGTCGTACCGCTTAGCGAAGAGCTTCCCTCCGATGCTTCTAGTGACCCCGGATGCAGTGCCGATACATTGCTGGACTGCCTCGTTTGGCTTTGTGAGCGACATGGCGTGGGGAGAAGTCGCGAGGCCTTGGTGGGTGACTTGCCGCGTGCTGGTTTGTTGAGTCCATCGCTCGCTCTGCGAGCACTGGAGCAGTGCGGATTTACAGCGGGTCTGGTGAAGCGGGGCCTGGAGACCTTGCCCATGCAGGTTGTTCCTCTGGTTTTGCTGCGACGAGGAAGTGGTGGTGCAATCCTGCTGGGTACGCGCAAGGTGCGCTCGCAGGACGGTCGTGACCAGCAGTTGTATCAGGTGTGGTTACCGGAGCTTGCGGCTGAACCTGTCGAAATGGGCCGTGAGGAGTTCGAAGCGCTGTATAGCGGCTGCCTCATTCTTGCCAAGCCGCGTGCCTGCGTGGATGAGCGTGCAGGAGAGGTGCTGCCGGAGTCAAAGGGGCACTGGCTGTTCAGCGCGCTGTGGCGCTATCGGCGCTACTACCGGAGCGCGGTCATTGCCACGGTGATGGTGAACGTCCTTTCACTGGCCAGCATCTTTTTCACCATGAACGTCTACGACCGGGTTGTGCCAAATCAGGCGTTCGTAACGCTCTGGTCTCTGGGTATCGGGGTCGCCCTTGCCATGTTGTTCGAGGCGATCACTCGGTATGTCAGGGCTTACCTGCTCGATACGGCCGGAAAGAAGGCGGACTTGATACTGGGAGCGATGCTCTTCCGTCAGGCGTTATCGATCCGAATGGAGTACAAGCCTGCCTCTTCTGGCAGCTTTGCCAACCAATTGCGTGAGTTCGAGTCGGTGCGCGACTTTACGGCGTCGGCGACGCTGGCTGCGCTGGCCGACCTGCCGTTCGTGTTGCTTTTCGTTGGCGTGATTTTCGTCATCGGAGGGGGGCTTGGCTGGATTCCGCTGTTGATGATCCCGCTCATCCTGCTCATATGCACAGCAATCCAGTGGCCGCTGGCTCGTGCCATGCGTGAAAATCTGCAGGAGTCCTCCCTCAAGCAGGGCGTATTAGTGGAATCCATCGAGGGTCTGGAAACCCTCAAGGCAACCGGCGGATCGGGGTTCATGCAGCACCGCTGGCAACACTTCAGTGCCCTTCAGGCGGCGACAAGCATGAAGTCTCGCCAACTGACCAACCTGGCAACCGGTTCGGTGATGCTGCTTCAGCAATTACAGACGGTTGTGCTGATCATTGTGGGCGTTTACCTCATCGACGCCGGTCAACTGACCATGGGGGCTCTGATTGCCACGGTGATGCTCGGGGGGCGCGTGACAGCTCCGCTCGGCCAGGTCGTGGCGTTGGCTGTACGTCTGCAGCAGGCAAAGGCGGCGCTCTCCAGCTTGGACAAGTTGATGGCCCTGCCGGTCGAACGGGATGCGAAACAGAGCTACTTGCCCAAGCCCTTGCTGCGTGGGCAGATCAGTCTCCGTGCCCTGGGTTTTGCATACCCTGCACCACCTCTTCAGCCCAACCCTCCGGTACTGGTCGACATCAATCTGGACGTCCAGCCAGGCGAGCGCGTAGCGATCATCGGCCGGGTCGGAAGCGGCAAGTCCACCCTGTTGCGGGTAATGGCGCGATTGTATGCGCCTGTCACCGGCCAGGTATTCAGCGAAGGCCTGGACCTGAACCAGGTCGACCCGGCCGACTGGCGCCATGCGACAGGTTATGTAGGGCAAGACGCCCGGCTGTTCTACGGAACGTTGCGCGAGAACCTGATGATCGGCCGCCCGGATGCAAGTTCCGAAGAACTGCTCGAGGTCATGCGCCTTACCGGGCTTGATCAGGTGGCTGCCCGCCATCCGCGTGGTCTTAACCTCCTGATCGGTGAAATGGGTGAAGGGCTTTCAGGTGGGCAGCGACAACTGGTTGCCCTGGCGCGCAGCCTTTTGGCTCGTCCTCGTCTTCTGCTGATGGATGAGCCGACAAGTGCGATGGACGTGCAGACCGAAACGCAGTTCCTGGCACATATGCGAAGAGCTCTTCAAGGCCAGACCCTTGTCGTGGTCACACACCGTCCGGCGGTGCTGGCCCTGGTGAATCGCGTCGTTGTGGTCGAGGAGGGCCGCATTGTGGCCGACGGCCCCAAATCGGCGGTCCTGGCTGCGCTGAACAGCGACGGCGCTGCGAAGCAACCGCCCGTAGCACGGAGCAAAAGCACCATCAACATGGGGGACTTGTCATCACTTAGTCCAGCCGCGCAGGGAGCTGCATCGTGAGCCGGTTCGCCATAGGCGTGCGATGGTCGCGTGGGCGGCTGACTGCCGAAGAGACCCGGTTCATGAACGATGTTCAGGAGTCATTGCTTGCCCAGCGTTCGCCTGGCTCCCTGCTGGTCATCTATCTGATTCTGGCGGTGCTCTTTGTCGGGGCAGTCTGGGCGCACTTTGCGCGGGTCGAAGAGATCACTCAGGGCGAGGCCCGGATCATTTCCAAGAGCCGTGAGCAGGTCATTCAGAGTTTGGAGGGCGGCATCCTCGCAGAAATGGCCGTGCGAGAGGGCGATGTAGTCGAGGCGGGGCAGGTTCTGTTGAAGATCGACCCAACACGTGCGCAAGCCAGCTATCGAGAGGCACTGAGCAAGGTGGTGGGCTTGAAGGGTAGCATTGCCCGGCTGCGGGCTGAGGCTTATGGCGTGCCTTTGCAGTTCGATGAACAGGTTCGCCAGGCGCCTGAGGTCGTCGAGCAGGAAACCCTCGCCTACCAGTCGCGACGCCGTGCGCTGCTGGACAGCGTCGCCTCTCTCGAGCGCAGCCATGATCTGTCCATGCAGGAGATCCGGCTGGCGGAGCCCTTGGCCGCTCGAGGCTTGCTTTCTGATGTAGAACTCCTGCGGATGCGGCGCCAGGCCAACGACATCAAGGCTCAGATCATCGAGCGCACCAATCGCTATCAGGCCGATGCGAATGCTGAACTAACCCGACTCGAACTGGAGCTCTCGCAAACCAACGAGAACCTTGTGGGGCGCGCTGATGTCGTGGAGCGCACTACGCTGACTGCCCCTGTGCGCGGCACCATCAAGAACGTCAGGGTCAACACGTTGGGAGGGGTCATCCAGCCTGGGGAACACATCCTTGAG
Organism: Pseudomonas sp. 1D4; assembly: GCF_001728925.1. Classification (NCBI taxonomy): domain Bacteria; kingdom Pseudomonadati; phylum Pseudomonadota; class Gammaproteobacteria; order Pseudomonadales; family Pseudomonadaceae; genus Pseudomonas; species Pseudomonas sp. 1D4. The sequence continues at coordinate 9,768 of NZ_LXJQ01000081.1, read as the reverse complement.
ATCGTGCCTCTGGAGGAGCAGTTGTTGGTAGAAGGGCGTATTCGCCCCTCCGATGTCGCCTTCCTGCGGCCGGGTCTGCCGGCCACCGTCAAGATCACGGCTTATGACTACGCCATTTATGGTGGCTTGAGTGGCCGGGTCGAGCACATCAGCCCCGATACGCTGAAGGACGACCAGAAGGCCGCGGCTGGCCGTCAGGACGATACCTATTACCGTGTGCTTGTCCTCACCGACAGCAGTGTATTGGAGGCAGGGGGAAAGCTGCTGCCCATCATCCCGGGAATGGTGGCGTCGGTTGAGATTCGGACGGGGGAGAAGACCATTCTCGACTACCTGCTCAAGCCCGTGCTCAAGGCGAGGGAGGCTTTCCGTGAGCGCTGAGTCAGGTTTCCGTGTGTTCGGGCTCTGTGTTTTGCTTGGCTGCAGTTCGTCCCCAGCCTGGGCGCTAGAAAACCCTGATCCTGAGAAGAGGAGTGTTTCTGCTGTTGAATACTGGCGCGAGCGGGGCATGGAGGATGCTCGGCATGTCAATGAAGCTGTGCTACGGGAGCGCTTGGCCCATGCGGTGCAGGTGGCGCTCCAGCGTAGCGCGCGCATCAAGGCCGCCCGCGCTGATACTGAAGTCGCAGAGGCGGAGCTGGACGAGGCCAAGGGGCGGCGCTGGCCACAGCTGGAGGTGAGCGGGGCGAGTCGTGCCGCATCCTTCGGTGGCTCGGCGCGGAGCAATGACAAAGGATTTGCAGCTGTTCAACTGAATACCAGCATCTACGACTGGGGGCAGATTTCGAACACCATTTCCAGTCGTGAGGCATTGCTGCAGGCAAACGCGCACAAGCTTGACGGCGAGCAGGAGAACATCGCGTTCGAAGTGGTCGGGCTGCTGGTCGAGCGTGCCAAGCAGCAGCACATCGGAGTGCTCAGTCGTGCCTATGCCGATCGTATGGGTGAGTTGGCGGAGATGCTGGCGAAAATCGTCCGGGTGGACCCGGGGCGCAACAGCGAGCTAACCCAGGCGAAAGGGCGACTCCTGCAAGCCCAGGCCGCGCTCGACAATGCATTGGCCAGGGAGAAGGACGCCGATATTGCCTTGCAGCGTCTTCTGGGCGACACCGTTATCAGCCTTCCGCCCCCCTCAGCCTGGAGCCTGGGCTTTGCAAACGCTCGGGATCTGGTTGCGAGCCTGGAGCGTCATCCCTCGATTCAACAGTCACGTGCGGAGTCGCTTTCGGCTGAGGACTATGCCCGTGCTGTTCGTGCAGCAGGAAGGCCTCAGGTGAATTGGGTGGTAGGCAAGGATACCGGTGAGAACCTGCAGGGCGACTCCAATCCTTGGAAAACCAGTATCCAAGTCACCTGGAATGCATTTTCGGGTGGTTCGTCCCGCGCGGCGGAGCGCGCGGCGCTAAGTCGGGCAGAAGCCGGGCGACAGCGTACAGACGATATCCTTGACGACCTGCGTCAGCGTATCCGGGCTGCTGACCATGACGCCCGAACCATGGCTGAGCGGGCAGACCTTTATCAAAAGCTGACGTTGGAGTCCGACCGGATTCGTTCCGACTTCTTCGACCAGTGGTATCACCTGGGGCGGCGCACGTTGCTCGACGTGCTGACCGCAGAGACCGATCACTATGGCAATCGTGTGAGTGAAGTGAACAACCGTTTCGATAGCTATCTAGCCATTTTCAGGCAATACGCCGCAGCTGGTGAGCTGGTGGCCTTTCTACGTAGTGGTCCCTCATGAGTCCGCCGGGCAGTCCTGCCCGGCTACATCTGATCCTTGGGAGGATCTGCATGATTGAATGTTTAGAGCAAGAAATAATGAACCAACCTCGGGTATTTCCCCTGCGCGGGAAAAGAGGAGGAAACGGTAATGCGCCACCCCGTACGTTGCTTCGTATGGCGAGTGGTGACCCGCAGGCACTAATTGGTCTGCTGGATGAAGTTGTACGCAGCAACCGCAGTGACCGCGATGGTCTGATTCGCTGCTATGGACTCTGTGATCGGCAAGCAGTTGCGCGTTTTGCGCACCGATTGAAGGGTGGTGCTCGGGTCGTCGGCGACCTCGGTCTTGCCAACGCCTGCCAGGCTTTGGAGCGTGTTGCCTTGGGGGCAGGGCGCATGGACACCACCTACGAGTTGGTGATTCTGGGGCTCGAGCGCTTGGAGCGCATTTTGTTGGCCGCTCATGAGCGTCTCGCCGAATCATCGCCGGTATCCATTCCCGCTTAAGTTCTTGACTTGATGGCGCCATAACAACCCCGGCACGAAGGCCGGGGCTGGGAAAGGTGGAGCGCAGGCGTGTGATCTCAGTCCACGGCCTTGACCATGTCTTCCAGGACTTTCTTGGCGTCGCCGAAGACCATCATGGTCTTGTCCAGGTAGAACAGTTCGTTGTCCAGACCGGCGTAGCCGCTGGCCATGGAGCGCTTGTTGACGATCACGGTCTTGGCCTTGTAGGCCTCGAGTATCGGCATGCCGGCGATCGGCGACTTCGGATCGTTCTTCGCGGCCGGGTTGACCACGTCGTTGGCGCCCAGGACCAGCACCACGTCGGCCTGGCCGAACTCAGAGTTGATGTCTTCCATCTCGAACACCTGCTCGTAGGGCACTTCGGCCTCGGCCAGCAGGACGTTCATGTGGCCGGGCATGCGGCCGGCAACCGGGTGGATGGCGAATTTCACGGTCACGCCACGGTGGCTCAGCTTCTCCGACAGTTCCATCAGCGCGTGCTGGGCACGGGCCACGGCCAGGCCGTAGCCGGGGACGATGATGACGGTGTCGGCGTTGGTCAGCAGGAAGGCCGCGTCGTCGGAGGAGCCCGACTTCACCGGGCGCTGCTCCTGGCTGCCGCCCGAGCTGCCGGCGTCCGCGTCGGCACCGAAGCCGCCGAGGATGACGTTGAAGAACGAGCGGTTCATCGCCTTGCACATGATGTAGGAGAGGATCGCGCCCGAGGAGCCCACCAGCGAACCGGCGATGATCAGCATCGAGTTGTTCAGCGAGAAGCCGATACCGGCTGCCGCCCAGCCCGAGTAGCTGTTGAGCATCGACACCACCACCGGCATGTCGGCGCCGCCGATCGGGATGATGATCAGCACGCCGATGACGAAGGCCAGGGCCACCAGCACGGCGAAGGCGCGGATGTCACCGGTGAAGGTGAAGTACAGGCCCAGTGCGAGGATGGCCAGGCCGACGGCCAGGTTGACCATGTGCTGGCCCTTGAACACCACCGGGGCGCCCTGGAACAGGCGGAACTTGTACTTGCCGGAGAGCTTGCCGAAGGCGATCACCGAACCGGAGAAGGTGATGGCACCGATGGCTGCGCCAAGGAACAGTTCCAGGCGGTTGCCCTTGGGAATGGCGTCGCCCAGGGTGGCGACGATGCCCAGGGACTGGGGTTCGACCACGGCGGCGATGGCGATGAACACGGCGGCGAGGCCGATCATGCTGTGCATGAAGGCGACCAGCTCCGGCATTTTGGTCATTTCGACGCGCTTGGCCATGATCGAGCCGGCGGTGCCGCCGACCAGCAGGCCGACGATGACGTAGCCGATGCCTTGGGTGGCCCCCCCGTCTTTCAAAGCCAGCGCGCCGAGCTTGTAGATCAGGCCGACGGTGGTGAACACCGCGATGGCCATGCCGATCATGCCGAACAGGTTGCCGCGGCGGGACGTGGTCGGGTGCGACAGGCCCTTCAGCGCCTGGATGAAGCACACCGAGGCGACGAGGTAGAGAACAGTGATCAGGTTCATGCTCATGGTCAGTGTTTCTCCGCAGCCGCTTTCGGCGCTTTCTTCTTGAACATTTCCAGCATGCGGCGGGTGACCAGGAAGCCACCGAAGACGTTCACCGCAGCCAGGGCTACCGCCAGGGTGCCCATGGCCTTGCCCAGGGGGGTGACGGTGAGGGCGGCGGCCAGCATGGCGCCGACGATCACGATCGCGGAGATGGCGTTGGTCACGGCCATCAGCGGGGTGTGCAGGGCGGGGGTCACGTTCCACACCACGTGGTAGCCGACGTAGATGGCCAGCACGAAGATGATCAGGTTGTAGATGCCGTCAGAAATCAGGTCCATGTCCGCTGCCCCTTAGCCGTTGGTGCGGACGACTTGCCCGTCGCGGCACATCAGGCACGCGGCGACGATGTCGTCTTCGAGGTTGAGGTGGAACTGGCCGTCCTTGTCGATGACCAGCTTGAGGAAATCCAGCAGGTTGCGGGCGTACAGCGCGGAGGCATCGGCCGGCACCAGGGCCGCGAGGTTGCCGTGGCCGACGATGGTGATGCCGTGCTTGACCACCACCTGGTCCAGCTCGGTGAGCGGGCAGTTGCCACCCTGGCTGGCGGCCAGGTCGATGACCACGGAGCCCGGCTTCATTTCGGCGACGGTGGCCTCGTGGAGCAGGGTCGGGGCCTTGCGGCCGGGTATCAGCGCGGTGGTGATGACGATATCGGACTGCTTGGCGCGTTCGTGAACGGCCTTGGCCTGGCGCTCCATCCAGGAGGCGGGCATGGGACGGGCATAGCCGCCGACGCCCTGGGCGCACTCGCGTTCTTCATCGGTCTCGAACGGTACGTCGACGAACTTGGCGCCGAGGGACTCGATCTGCTCCTTCACCGCCGGGCGCACGTCGGAGGCTTCGATCACCGCACCCAGGCGCTTGGCCGTGGCGATGGCCTGCAGGCCGGCGACACCGGCGCCGAGGATCAGCACACGGGCGGCCTTCACGGTGCCGGCGGCGGTCATCAGCATGGGCATGAAGCGCGGGTAGTGGTTGGCCGCCAGCATCACCGCCTTGTAGCCGGCGATGTTGGCCTGGGACGACAGCACGTCCAGGCTCTGGGCGCGGGAGGTACGCGGGGCGGCCTCCAGGGCGAAGGCGGTCAGGCCACGGGCGTTGAGCCGGGCGATGGTTTCGTTGCTGAAGGGGTTGAGCATCCCCACCACGACGGCACCGGCCTTCATCAGGGCGGCTTCGTCGTCGCTGGGGGCCACGACCTTGAGCACCAGGTCGGCACCGAAGGCGGCAGCGGCATCACCCAGGGTGGCGCCGACGGCTTCGAAGGCGGCGTCGGGAATGCTGGCGTTGATGCCGGCCCCGCGCTGCACGGTGACCTGATGGCCTTGGCCGATCAGCTTCTTGATGGTCTCTGGCGTCGCGGCAACCCGCGTTTCGCCGGCCTGGGTTTCGAGAGGAACACCGATGTGCACGTAAAAACCTCCTGCGTGATCGTTTTACTTATGAGTCCAGTGCACTGCGATGGCGCTCTGGCGGGCGGATCAGCACGACGCCGCCGGGTGCGCATGGCGCGACCAGGACGGGCGCGGCATTTTGCAGGTGAACCGAATGGCCATCAAGGAGTTCTGGAGCAAAACGCAACAAGAACTACAAGTCACCTACTGACCGTTTTCCCGGCGATAAGGTTCGATCTGCCTCCAGCCCTTGTCTAATGGGCCTTTCGGCGTTCTTTTGTCTTCCGTGAGGCGCCGGGGCTCGTGGAAAAGAGCCGGGCACGCCGGAACCTCGGGAAGGCTGCGCAATCCTGCCGTGTCCAGCGTGGGGACTGTTAGTCAGCGTTTTTTATAGTTGCCATAAGGTCCCGGAAATTCGGGCTTCTGTAGTTTTTATGAATAGTTGACTACAGGGTCAGGTCGCTCTGCGGCGGGGCTTTGAGCCGGGTGTGCGGGGTGGGTGTGGCGGATTGTCGCGATGTTGCCTCAGACCAGCAGGCCAAGGGTCTTGGCGCGCATCTCGGCCTGGGTGCGCTGCTTCACGTCGGGCTTGCTGTTGATCTTCTTGGTGTGGGTCTTGACGGTGTTGACCGAGATGAGCCCCCGCCCGTCGATCTCTTCGTCCAGTGCGGTAGGGGCCCAGGCCTGCCTGAACGGGCGACTGGCGGCATCACCCGTGTGGGTGATGCGCTGGGATGGGGCGCGGGGAGATGACCCCTTCTGGTGTGTCGGGCAGGGTGTTTCGCTTCAGGGTTCGCCTGCTTCCTGGCGATACCGGGCGGCGGCTTCCAGCAGCCAGTCGCGGAAGGCGCCGAGCACGGCGGACTCGACCCTGCGTTCGGGGATGAACAGGTAATAGGCCTTATCGCTGCGGCAGCTGTGGGTGAGGGCGGTGACCAGGTGGCCCTCCTCCAGTTCGCGCTGGATGAGGAAGGGGGGGATGAGGGCGACGCCCATTTCGTGCATGGCGGCCTGGGCGAGCATGGAGAAGAGTTCGTAGCGTGGACCGCTGAGGTCGCGGGCGACGTTCAGGCCGAGGGAGTTGAACCACTGGCGCCAGGCGTAGGGGCGGGTGGTCTGCTGCAACAGTGGCAGGCGGGCGATGTCCTCGGCGCTGAGGCTGGTCCGGCCGCCCAGCAGGCTAGGGCTGCAGACCGGTACGGAGTGCTCGTGCATGAGGAAGTGGGACTGGGTACCGGACCAGTCGGCGGTGCCGAAGTGCAGGGCGGCGTCGAAGTCGGTGTCGGCGAACAGGAAGGGGCGGGTGCGGTTGGTGAGGTTGACGGTGACTTCGGGGTGCAGGCGTTGAAAGTCTTTCAGCCGGGGCAGCAGCCATTGGGTGCCGAAGGTGGGGACCACGGCAAGCTCGATGGCCATGGCGCCCTGCTGGCCCATGACGGCGAGGGTGTCACGTTCGACGGCGTCGAGCTGGCTGGCGATGCGCCGGGAGTAGGCGAGGCCGGCTTCGGTGAGCTTCACGCCACGTCGGGAGCGGCGGAACAGTTCGATGCCGAGGAAGTCCTCCAGGCCGCCGATCTGGCGGCAGATGGCGCTCTGGGTGAGGGCCAGTTCCTCGGCCGCTTTGGTGAAGCTCTGGTGGCGGGCGGCGGATTCGAATGCGACCAGTGCGTTGGTGCTGGGAATCTTGCGGCGCATTTTGTACGGCTACCTCACAAGTGGCGGGCCTTTGGCGGGCCTATGAAGCGTTCGGAGTGAGAAATTAGCACAAGAGGGTGCGAAAACCTCGTTTGCCGGGCCTGGGGGCGCTGTCTAGGATTGTTCCCCACAACGCGCGGACACTCCGCCTGACTCCATCCCCTATCGAGGATTTGCCCATGGCTGCCAAAGCTTCCTTCAACTGGATCGACCCGTTGCTGCTGGACCAGCAACTGACCGAAGAGGAGCGCATGGTGCGCGAGAGCGCCCAGCAGTTCGCCGAGGACAAGCTGGCGCCGCGTGTGCTGGAGGCCTTCCGCCATGAGCAGACCGATCCGGCGATCTTCCGCGAGATGGGCGAAGTGGGCCTGCTGGGCGCGACCATTCCGGTGGAGTACGGCGGCAGCGGCCTGAACTACGTGTGTTATGGGCTGATCGCCCGCGAGGTGGAGCGCATCGACTCGGGCTACCGCTCGATGATGAGTGTGCAGTCGTCCCTGGTGATGGTGCCGATCAATGAGTTCGGCAGCGAAGCACAGAAACAGAAGTACCTGCCGAAGCTGGCCAGTGGTGAGTGGATCGGCTGCTTCGGCTTGACCGAGCCGAACCATGGTTCCGACCCGGGCTCGATGGTGACCCGTGCGAAGAAGGTGGACGGTGGCTATCGCCTGAGCGGCAGCAAGATGTGGATCACCAACAGCCCGATCGCCGATGTGTTCGTGGTCTGGGCGAAGGACGATGCCGGTGACATCCGCGGCTTCGTGCTGGAGAAGGGCTGGGAAGGTCTGAGCGCGCCGGCGATCCACGGCAAGGTGGGCCTGCGTGCATCCATCACCGGGGAGATCGTGATGGACAACGTGTTCGTGCCGGAAGAGAACGCCTTCCCAGAGGTGCGTGGTCTGAAAGGTCCGTTCACCTGCCTGAACTCGGCTCGCTACGGCATCTCCTGGGGGGCACTGGGTGCCGCCGAGTTCTGCTGGCACACCGCGCGCCAGTACGTGCTGGACCGCCATCAGTTCGGTCGTCCGCTGGCGGCCAACCAGCTGATCCAGAAGAAGCTGGCCGACATGCAGACCGAGATCACTCTGGCCCTGCAGGGTTGCCTGCGCCTCGGCCGGATGAAGGACGAGGGCACGGCGGCGGTGGAAATCACTTCGATCATGAAACGCAACAGTTGCGGCAAGGCGCTGGACGTCGCGCGCATGGCCCGCGACATGCTGGGCGGCAACGGCATCTCCGACGAGTTCGGCATCGCCCGTCACCTGGTGAACCTGGAGGTGGTGAACACCTACGAGGGCACCCATGACGTCCACGCGCTGATCCTCGGTCGTGCGCAGACCGGTATCCAGGCGTTCTTCTGATCCGGTCCCTGTCCGGGCCCTTCTATATATCGAGGTGCCCGGCTCTGCTTCTTTCTTCTTCCGCAGGTGATCCCATGGCTGGTGCCCTCTCCCATATCCGCGTGCTCGACCTGTCCCGTGTGTTGGCGGGACCTTGGTCGGGGCAGATCCTTGCTGACCTCGGTGCCGACGTGATCAAGGTGGAGCGGCCGGGGAGTGGCGATGATACCCGCGCGTGGGGGCCGCCCTATCTGAAGGACGCCGATGGCCGGGATACCAGCGAGGCGGCGTACTTCCTGTCGGCCAACCGCAACAAGCAGTCGGTGACCATCGACTTCACCCAGACGGAGGGGCAGGAGCTGGTACGTCGCCTGGCGGCGGAGTCGGACATCCTCATCGAGAACTTCAAGGTCGGTGGGCTGGCAGCCTATGGGCTGGACTATGAGTCGCTCAAGGCGATCAACCCGCGCCTCATCTATTGCTCAATCACCGGGTTCGGTCAGTTCGGCCCCTACGCCAAGCGAGCGGGTTACGACTTCATGATCCAGGGGCTGGGCGGGCTGATGAGCCTGACCGGTCGTTCGGACCAGGAAGAGGGCGCCGGGCCGGTCAAGGTCGGTGTGGCGCTGACGGACATTCTTACCGGGCTCTATTCCAGCGTGGCCATCCTGGCTGCGCTGACAGCTCGGGAGACCACCGGTCGGGGGCAGCACATCGACATGGCGCTGCTGGACGTGCAGGTGGCCTGCCTGGCGAACCAGGCGATGAACTACCTGACCACAGGCGTTCCTCCCCGGCGCCTGGGCAATGCGCATCCGAACATCGTGCCGTACCAGGACTTCCCCACGGCGGATGGTGATTTCATCCTCACGGTTGGCAACGACGGGCAGTTCCGTAAGTTCTGTGAGGTGGCCGGGCATCCGGAATGGGCTGACGATCCACGCTTTGCCAGCAACAAGGCACGGGTGGCGAACCGGGCGGAACTGATCCCGCTGATCCGCCAGGCCACTGTATTCAAGACCACGACCGAGTGGGTGGCGGCACTGGAGGCGGTCGGCGTGCCCTGCGGACCGATCAACGACCTGGCGGCGGTGTTCGAGGATCCCCAGGTGCTCGCCCGGGGGCTGAAAGTCGAACTGCCCCATGCACTGGCCGGTGCGGTGGCCCAGGTGGCCAGCCCGCTACGCCTCTCCGATACGCCGGTGGAGTACCGGATGGCACCGCCGCGCCTGGGCGAGCACACGGCATCCGTACTGGAGCGTGTGCTGGGACTGTCGGCGGAGGCTATCGAGCGTCTACGGCAGGAAGGGGTGGTGTAGCCACATCTATAAAGAGGCCTGGAAGCCGGGCGTAAATTTTTTTCCGAAAAGGGGGTTTACACCCATCTTCACTCATGTAGAATGCGCGCCTCGCTGAAGCGGAATGCTCCGCCAAGCGAGCTAAGTTGTTGAGTAGAAAGAAAAATTTCGAAAAACAGCTTGACGGAAGAAAGAGGTGCTGTAGAATGCGCGCCTCGCTTCGGAAGAGAAATCAAACGAAGCA
>NZ_LXJQ01000080.1:0-15018 GCF_001728925.1 Pseudomonas sp. 1D4 | reverse complement strand
AACGCCGTCACCGACAAGGCCGGTACCCCCATCGCCAGTTACGCGTACAACGCCCTCGGCCAGCGCGTGCTGAAAGACGTGCAGCAAGGCACCGCCCACACGCCCTACACCTACCTCTACGGCCCCGACGGCCAGGTGCTCGGCCAGGTGCGCTACACCAGCAACGGCAAGAAGAGCAAAGCCAGCTACTACGTGTGGCTCGACAGCCTGCCCATCGCCCAGATCGACCTGACCTACAGCGCCGGCACCACCATCGCCAGCACCACCCTCACCTACCTGCACAGCGACCACCTCAACACCCCCCGCCTGGCCACCAACCAGAGCGGCGACCTGGTATGGAGTTGGCAAAGCGATGCCTTTGGGGTGGGGCAACCCAAGACCTACGGCAGCACCATCGACGTGATCCTGCGCTTCCCCGGGCAGGTCGCCGATGCGCACAGTGGGCTGTATTACAACTACTTCAGGGATTACGACCCGGAGACGGGACGGTATGTGGAGAGTGATCCGATTGGGCTCAAGGGGGGACTGAATACATTCGGATATGTCAGCAGTAACCCTCTATTGAATTACGATCGCAAAGGACTTTACGGACAAAGTTTAATCATACCCGCTGTAGCAATTGGTGGAGCTGCAGCTCTGACGTGCTATATAACTGGAACATGCCAGAAACTAGCACAAACTTGCAGATCATTATTAAATGAGTCCTCCGAGGATGACTGGGAGAGAGAGTATGAAGACTATTTAAACAGTGGAGACTCCGGACTAACCGACCACGGCAAAGAAAGAGCGAATGACCCAACAAGAGATGTTGGAGACAGAAATGACACAATTAAAAACGGCGAGAAATTTAAAGACACCGAAACCGGTGCAACAGTATACGTAGACGGAAACAGAGTTGTAATAATCGGGGACAGAGGTGGAGTAACACAATGGAACGACCAAACCGAAAGGGAAACATCAAATAAAGTATCCTCTGGAAAATGGAAACCGCTCGAATGAAAACAAAGAAAGATCGAAGCCACCGCCTCAGCAAAAAACTCCATAAGAAATACCTAAGTGATACCAGGCTATACATATGTTCATCTGAAGAGTGGCTAGAAACACTAACGCAGGCAAATGATGGCCAGATTTTTTATATAAAAAATAATGAAAAAACACCTACACTTAAGAAAATAACCGACAAAAGCCTAAATTACCAAGTAACAAAAATATCAACAAAACCAGATCAAAGCTTTGATATAGAAATTTCACCATGCAAATTTAGAGAGCTAATCCTTCGTAGCACAATATTCCCTCCAAATAGCGATTCAGCAATAGAGGCAATCCGGCTAGCAGAACAAAGAACTCTATCTGAAAAAAAACTCCCTCCAACTTAACACCAACACCCTTACACCATTAAAGCTCTGCCCATATTATTTGGCGCAGAGCTTATTACACCCGAAGAATAGTTAGACCACAAGCAACCAGAAGCAGCAACTGACTCGACAGCTTACCCCCGTCCAGAATGCTATAAGAATTAAATTTCCGCATTAAGCACAAATAAAAAATGCTAAGACTCACTACCACTGGCCTGAAAAAGCACTTAATACATCCCGAAGCGGGCATGCTAAATCAATAGAGAACATGAATTATTCTACACTTTAAATTTATGTGAAAAATTAATTTCAGGAGGTCACATGCCTTGGTACGCAATAAGAAATGTATATCTCTTCGGGAAGAAGGACGATGGGAAAAATATCTTTGAAGAGCGCACAGTCTGCTTTGAGGCGCCGGACCTTGAAACTGCCTATCTAAAAGGCGAGCAGGAAGCAACTGAATATGCAGAGTGCTGCGGATTTGAATCTCACCCAGAGCAAGCCTGCTTTTTACAAGATGGAGAGCCGCTAATAGATGGTTACGAGGTCTGGTCTGAGCTTTATGAATCAGATAAAGATCTAGCAACATTTTATTCTGACAGGTATACAGCATATGAATATACCCCTTGAACTTTAGGGCAAACTATTATTGTTCACGCAAATCAGAATTCACCGCAATTCCAAGCCGCCGATTGATACAAAAAATATAGACTGGGTTGCAACCACAACATGAGTGAATAGTCACCAATTTTGTAGACCACCTACTTCAAAACATCGTTATTTCTGACGAACAGTAACGAGAGCCACTTATGCAGAGGCAGTGGCCTGGCCGAGACACCACGCCGGATATGCGGAGTAAAAGCAACGATACAAATGGGATTGCCAAGCCTGTGAGCCGCATGAACATCCCCCCACCCGCAACGAGGTCGCATGGACATTCTCCAAATCTCGGACAAGTCACTGACTGAACTGGAGCAGCTCTTTGCTTGCAACATCGAAGACGATGACTTCTACGATGTGGTGGCCTTCAACATCGAACGAAGCAAACCTGGTTATTGGCTCGAACACATCAACGGCCTCGACCCAATGCGACAACGGGCGGCAACGTTCGGCCTGGGGCTGAGCAAAGCCCCCAGAAATCAACTTACCCAAGCTCTGATGGCATTAGCCGAAAGCCAGAACGAACGGATTGCCAGCCAAGCCGTTGATTCGCTCCGGCGCTTGAACGTCAGAAGGGCCAAGGCACTGGTCAAGCGCCTCATGCAGCACACCTCCCCCTATGTGAGCCGGTTCATGGCCTTTGCCCTGGAAAGCGAAGCCATTCCCGTGATTACCCTTGCCTGCACGACTCGGACCCTATCGTCAGGCAAAACGCCATAGATGAGCTTTCCGAGTTGGGTGGGGACCAAGTCATTGCGCTGATCCCCCCCTGAAGAGAGACGCGTCCCCCGAGGTCAGGCTGGCGGCACGTCAGGCAATTGACCGGCTGAAGGCCAGTACCCTCTAACTCACTTCCGCCAATTCCCGGAACCCAACATGCTGGCTGGACATTTCCTGATGGGAAACCCACGCAACACAGGAAGGCGGAGCTTCTCACTCCTCTCTCCCCCGCCAACGCAAGGTCAACTCCGGCTGCCCCGTCGCGGCATCCAGCGCTTCGGCGACGACTTCGAAACCAGCCGAACGGTAGAAGCCCACCGCCTTGACGTTGGCGCGGTAGACGTTCAGTTCCAGTGAGTGATGCCGCGCCTTGGCGCTGTCCAGCAGGCGACGGCCGAGTCCGCTGCGCTGGTGGGCGGGGTGGATGAAGAGTGCGGCCAGGTGGTGCTCGACCAGGGACAGGAAGCCACACACCTGGCCGCTCTCTTCCACAACCCAGTTTTCCGCGGCAGGCAGGTAGTGGTTGAGCATGGCGTCCCGCTGGCTGTGCCAGAAGGCATCGGGGATGAAGTCATGGGCCTGGAGGGAGGCCTCCAGCCAGATGTCCACCAGGTCGGCGTACTCGTCGGGGCGGGCAAGGCGGATCATGTGCAGTCCTGTGCGGGGTCACGTTCGAAGCCGGCGATTATAAGCGCCGGCGAACGTCGGCCTGCAGAAGCGCGCCGGCCCACTTCCTCGGCGGTAACCGGGAAGGGGGTGATGTGGCGCGGTGATCCGCTTCAGCCGCAGCAGCTTCGAGGACCTATCCCCTTAGGACACGCCACTGCCGGGCTCAGGCCAACCCGAACGGGTCGTCGATGGAGTGGCTCGGCTGGGTGAACCAGCGCGGGCCGTCTTCGGCCATGTAGAAGTGGTCTTCCAGGCGGATGCCGAACTCGCCGGGCACGCAGATCATCGGTTCGTTGCTGAAGCACATGCCCGGCGCCAGGGGCGTGGCGTCGCCGCGTACCAGGTAGGGGCCTTCGTGGATCTCCACGCCGATGCCGTGCCCGGTGCGGTGCGGCAGGCCGGGGAGCTGGTAGTCCGGGCCGAGGCCGTCGGCTTCCAGGGAGCGCCGGGCAGCAGCGTCCACCGCTTCGCAGGGGGCGCCCAGGCGGGCGGCGTCGAAGGCGGCCAACTGGGCGCGCTTCTCGGCCTCCCACAGGGCGCGCTGGCGCGGGCTGGGGGTACCGAAGACGTAGCTGCGGGTGATGTCCGAGAGGTAGCCGTGCAGGCGGCAGCCGGTGTCGATCAGCACCATGTCGCCGTCCCGCAATGGCCGGGGCTGGGCCACGCCGTGGGGGAAGGCGCTGTCGGCGCCGAACAGGACGATGCAGAAGTACGAGCCGCTGGCCCCGACGCGGCGATGGGCCTGGTGGATGAAGGCCTCCACCTCGGCCGGGGTGATGCCCTCGCGGAGGATGCTGGCGGCGGCCTTGTGCACGGCCAGGGTCATGTCCTTGGCGCGCTGCATCAGGGCGATCTCGGCGGCGGACTTGCGAGCCCGGCAGTGCTGGGTTACGCGGCCGCCGTCGATGATGCGGTAGCGCGGCGACTCATTGCGCAGGCCGTCGAACATGAAGAACGGCAGGCTCGGGCACAGCGCCACGCAGGCGTCGTCGGCGAGGCCCAGGGCGGCCAGGCGATCCAGCAGCAGGCGGTAGGGGGACTCGTGCTCCTGCCAGGTGCGGATGGCACTCGGCACCACCTGGAAGCCGCGCACGGTGCCTTCCTCGAAGGCCGGGGCGAGGTATTCCAGCTCGCCCACGGCGGGCAGCAGCGCGCCCACCAGGCGTTCGCTGGGGTGCCACTGCACGCCGGTGAAGTAGCGCAGGTTGGCCCCGGCATGGAGGTACAACGCGCCGATGCCCTGCTCGACCATGAAGCGCTGGGCGCGGGCGATGCGTGCGTGGTACTCCGCCGCCTCGATGGGCCGCGCACCGGCGGTCATGTCGTGCAACTGGGCGAGCGCCGCCTCTGGCGTGCTGCCGCCTACACCCCTGGTCATCCCGTGGTCCTCGCTTGTCTGACAATCCGGCGGCGGAATTTAAGGGAGGCTGAACGAGGCGGTCAAAGGATTTTTTAAGTGTGACTTAATTTTATGGCCACCGATGCACGTCGCGCGCGCCATTCGACCTTTCGCTGACAGCTTCCCGACAGCTTCAGCCACTATGCTGCGCAGGCCCGGCGACACGATCGCCCGGCAGCTCCACCCTTCCCTTGCGCGGTACCGTGCCCACCGCCGGCCACAAGCCGGTGGCCTGGGCGCTTGCGCCGGGACTGCCGCCCGCCGCACCGCTCGGTATACTGGCCGCCTCCCGTCACCAGAGCACCCGCCATGTCCGTCGACCGCATCGGAGAACGCCTGCGCCGCTACCGGCGTGCCGCGAAAAAGACCCTCAACCAGGTCGCTGCCGAATCGGGGCTCACCGCCAGCTTTCTCTCCCAGGCCGAACGCAACCTGACGGGCGTGTCCATCTCCTCCCTGGCCAACATCGCCAAGTCCCTCGGCGTGCCGATGAACGCACTGTTCGACCAACCGCCGCAGCCCCAGCCCGACTCCCACCAGAACGAGCGCGTGCGCTACACCATCGAGGGCCAGCCGCTGGCCTACGAGCGTCTGTCCACCTCCTTCCCCGGCAACCTGCTCAACGCAGTGAAGATGAACATGCCGGTCGGCTACCAGTCGGAGCTGATCGCCCACGAGGGCTCGGAGTTCGCCTATGTGCTCTCCGGGCAGATCGTCTACACCATCGACGGCCGCCAGTACCCGCTCGCCGCCGGCGACTCGGTGCATTTCGACGCCGGTAAGACCCACTGCCTGGCCAACGTCGGCGAGAACGTCGCCGAGGTGCTGACCGTCACCACCATGCCGCTGTTCGACGACCGCAACGCCTCCTGACGCCTTTCAATTGCCACGATGCGACGCCAGGTGACGCCTGAATGTAAGTCTTGCTTAATTTCTGTTGACCACTTTTTCAGCATGACTTAATTTCGGCCACGCTTTGGCGTTGGGCATGGAGCCCCGGCCAGAGCGCTCACCGCTGCACAGGGCCGGCCACCTGACCCCGGGACCGGAACGCAGCGGGTTGTACCGAGCACGTGCCCGGTCCATAAAGCCGCGAGCCCGTGACGCCCTCAGAAAAAGAACAATCGAGGTCCCGCATGCCCAAGAACCCCCTCGTCCAGGCCCTGCTCGCTGCCGGCCTGCTCCTCGGCACTTCCTTCGCCTCCGCCGCCAGCAACCTGGTGTTCTGTTCTGAAGGCAGCCCCGCCGGCTTCGACCCCGGCCAATACACCACCGGCACCGACTTCGACGCCACGGCGGAAACCCTCTTCAACCGCCTGGTGCAGTTCGAGCGCGGCAGCACCCGCGCCGGGCCGGCGCTGGCCAAGTCCTGGGACGTTTCCGAAGACGGCCTGACCTACACCTTCCACCTGCGCCCGGGCGTGAAGTTCCACACCACCGAGTACTTCAAGCCCAGCCGCGAATTCAGCGCCGACGACGTGCTGTTCACCTTCCAGCGCATGCTCGACAGGAACCACCCGTTCCGTAAGGCCTACCCCAGCGAGTTCCCCTACTTCACCGACATGGGCCTGGACAAGAACATCGCCAAGGTCGAGAAGCTGGACGACCACACCATCAAGTTCACCCTCAACCAGGTGGACGCCGCCTTCATCCAGAACCTGGCCATGCCCTTCGCCGCCGTGCACTCGGCCGAGTACGCCGACCAGTTGCTCAAGGCCGGCACACCGCAACTGCTCAACCAGAAGCCCATCGGCACCGGCCCGTTCGTGTTCAAGCGCTACCAGAAGGACGCGCAGATCCGCTTCACCGGCAACAAGCATTACTGGAAGCCCGAAGACGTGAAGATCGACAACCTGATCTTCGCCATCAACACCGACGCCTCCGTGCGCGCCCAGAAGCTCAAGGCCGGCGAATGCCAGGTCACCCTCAACCCGCGTCCGGCCGACATCGCAGGGCTCAAGCAGGACCCGCGCCTGCAGGTGCCCTCGCAGCCCGGCTTCAACCTCGGCTACATCGCCTACAACGTCACCCACCCGCCGTTCGACAAGGTGGAGGTGCGCCAGGCGCTGGACATGGCGGTGAACAAGCCGGCCATCATCGAAGCGGTCTACCAGGGCGCTGGGCAACTGGCAGTCAACGCCATGCCGCCGACCCAGTGGTCCTACGACGAGACCATCAAGGACCCGGGCTACAACCCCGACAAGGCCAAGGAACTGCTCAAGGCCGCCGGCATCGCCGAAGGCACCGAAGTCACCCTCTGGGCCATGCCCGTGCAGCGCCCCTACAACCCCAATGCGCGGCTGATGGCCGAGATGATCCAGGCCGACTGGGCCAAGGTCGGCGTCAAGGCGCGCATCGTCACCTACGAGTGGGGCGAGTACATCAAGCGCGCCCATGCCGGCGAGCACGACGCCATGCTGTTCGGCTGGACCGGCGACAACGGCGACCCGGACAACTGGCTCGGCACCCTCTACGGCTGCGATTCGGTCAACGGCAACAACGTCTCCAAGTGGTGCGACGCCGACTACGACAAGCTGGTCAAGCAGGCCAAGGCCAGCACCGACCAGGCCCAACGCACCGAGCTGTACAAGAAGGCCCAGCAGCGCCTGCACAACCAGGTGCCGATCAGCCCCATCGCCCACTCCACCGTCTACCAGCCCATGAGCCGGAGCGTGGAGGGCTTCCGCATCAGCCCGTTCTCCACCAACTCCTTCTACGGCGTGGCCAACGCCCCGTGAGCACAGGGGCCTGGCGGCTGCCCCCGCCAGGCCCCGGTCTTCCGTGACCAGCCCCTCCATCCGCCGCAGAGCGGAGGAGACCTTTTTTCATACCTGCCCCAACGAGTCCGCAAGGAAGCTGCGCTTGCGTGCGACGTCACCGGCTTGTCCGGTGACGACGGCAGTCCGCGCCAGCGCTCCTTGCTTCAACGCGAAGCCATAACAACAAAGGAGCGATCGACATGAAGAAAGACCATTCCCGAGCGACCCTGGCCCTGGCCCTGCTGGCCGCCACCGGCGCGGCACGGGCCGAGGAACAGCCCATGCCACCGGTGCCGGAGAACCCCAGCTACGCCGCCCAGGTGCAGAACATCCCGGCGGTGGACAAGCCGGTGAAGGGCCAGGCCGGCGCCACCGGGTTCATCGAGGGGCAGAGCCTGACCCTCAGCACCCGCAACTTCGCCGCCCGCGAGCAGATGAAGGACAGCTTCGGCTTCACCATCCCCAAGGATGACGGCCCGCAGCGCACCCACAGCCGCCGCGCCTGGGTGCAAGGCACCCAGCTCAAGTACAGCTCCGGCTACACCCAGGGCACCATCGGCTTCGGCCTCGACGTCGCCGCGTTCAACGCCATCAACCTGGAGCGCGGCAAGGGCCGCATCGGCGGTGGCGGCAACCGCACCCTGGCCGACAGCAACGGCCACGGCGTGGAGGAGTGGTCCAAGCTGGGCATCGCCAACGTGCGCCTGCGCGCCTCCAACACCGAGCTGAAGGCCGGCCGCTTCCAGGTGGACACCCCGGTGTTCAGCTACTTCGACAACCGCGCCCTGCCCTCCAGCTTCACCGGCTACGCCATCACCAGCGAAGAGCTGGACAACCTGGCCCTGCAGGCCGGCAGCTTCCGCCGCGTCAGCCCGCGTACCGGCGCAGGCGACGAAGCCTTCACCACCGAGTACGGCACCCGCGAGGTGAAGGGCGAGCACATGCATTACCTGGGCGGCAACTACAAGCCGCTGGAGAGCCTGGAGATCGCCGCCTACGGAGGCCGCTTCGAAGACATCTGGGACCAGTACTACCTGGGCATCACCCACACCCTGGGGGACCGCGAAAACCTCTCCCTGCGCACCGCGCTGAACGGCTACCGCACCCGCGACACCGGCTCGCGCAAGGCCGGCTACATCGACAACGACGCCTGGAGCCTGGCATTCACCCTCGCCCACCAGGCCCACGCACTGACCCTGGCCTGGCAGCAGATCGACGGCGACGAGTACTTCGACTACGTCCACGAAACGGCGGCCATCTACCTGGCCAACTCCCTGCTCTCGGACTACAACGGCCCCAACGAGAAGTCCGCGCAGATCCGCTACGAGACCGACTGGAGCTACTTCGGCGTTCCCGGCCTGTCCACCACCGCCTGGTACGCCAAGGGCTGGGACATCGACGGCACCCACTACGACGGTGATCGCAACGGCGCCTACGGCAACTACGTCGAAGTGCGCAGCATGGACGGCGAACGCCACCACGAGTACGGGCTGATGGCGGCCTACAAGGTGCAGAGCGGAACCATCAAGGACAGCACCTTCAAGGTCACCTACATGTCCCACAAGGCCAGCAAGCAGCAGATCGACGGCAGCGTGAACGAACTGCGCGTGGTCAGCACTTTCCCCTTCGACCTGCTCTAGATTGAGACGGGCGCCGCCCAGCGGCGCCCCACAAGGAGACTCACATGCGCATGACGCTCCGTACCCTGCCCCTGCTGGTGGCCCTGGCCGCCGGCGCCCCGCTGGCCCAGGCAGCCAACCTGGTGGTCTGCACCGAAGCCGCGCCGGAAGGCTTCGACATCGTCCAGTACACCGGCGCGGTGACCGCCGACGCCTCCGCCGAAACGGTGTTCAGCCGCCTGGTGGCCTTCAAGCCCGGCACCACCGAGCTGGAACCGGCCCTGGCGGAACGCTGGGACATCAGCCCCGACGGCACCGTCTACACCTTCCACCTGCGCCCGGGGGTGAAGTTCCACACCACCAACTACTTCACCCCCACCCGCACCCTGAATGCGGACGACGTGCTCTGGAGCTTCCAGCGCGCCCTCGATCCCAAGCACCCCTGGCATGAATCGGCCCAGCGCGGCTACGCCTACTTCGACGCCATGGGCATGCGCGAGCTGATCAAACGTGTGGAGAAGGTCGACGACCTCACTGTGCGCTTCACCCTCAGCCGCCCCGAGGCGCCCTTCCTCGCCGACATGGCCATGGGCTTCGCCTCCATCTATTCCGCCGAGTACGGCGACCAGTTGCTCAAGGCCGGCAAGACCAACCAGCTCAACCAGCAGCCCATCGGCACCGGCCCCTTCGTGTTCAGCCGCTACGCCAAGGACGCCCAGGTGCGCTACAAGGCCAACCCGGACTACTTCCGCGGCAAGCCGCCGATCGACAACCTGGTGTTCGCCATCACCCTCGACCCCAACGTGCGCCTGCAGAAGGTGCGCGCCGGCGAGTGCCAGATCGCCCTCTACCCCAAACCGGAAGACGTACCCGGCGTGCGCAGCAACCCCAACCTGGCGGTGGACGAGATCGACGCGCTGCTGACCACCTACGTCGCCATCAACACCCAGCACAAGCCGCTGGACGACGCCCGCGTGCGCCAGGCCATCAACCTCGCCGTGGACAAGCAGGCGATGATCCAGGCCGTGTTCGGCACCGGCAACGCCAGCGTGGCGGTCAACCCCTACCCACCGACCCTGCTGGGCTACAACCACCAGGTGCAGGACTGGGCCCACGACCCGGAGAAAGCCCGCGCCCTGCTGGCCGAAGCCGAGGTGAAGGACCTGAAGATCACCCTGTTCATCCGCAACGGCACCTCGCCGACCATCCCCAACCCGGCGCTGGCAGCACAGATGATGCAGGCGGACCTGGCCAAGGCCGGCATCCAGATGACCATCCGCTCCCTGGAGTGGGGCGAACTGCTCAAGCGTTCCAAGGGCGGCGAGCACGACCTGGTGCTGCTGGGCTGGGCCGGCGACAACGGCGACCCGGACAATTTCCTCAGCCCCAACCTGTCCTGCGCGGCAGCCGAGTCGGGGGAGAACCAGGCGCGCTGGTGCAACCCCGAGTTCGAAGCCCTGATGCAGAAGGCCCGTGGCGTCAGCGAGCCTGCCGAGCGAGCGAAGCTCTATGAACAGGCCCAGGTGGTTTTCCACCGCGAAGCCCCGTGGATTACGCTGGCGCACCCTAAGCTGTTCAACGTGCGCCGCAGCAACGTCGAGGGCTACGTGATCAGCCCACTGTCCAACAACCACTTCGCCACCACCCGGGTGAAGTAACGGCGCCGTCGCGGCACCCGCTGCCGCGACACCCGACAACAAGAACGACGCCCGCCCACCGTTACCCACGGAAGCGGGCGTGATACCTGAGGAGTCAATCACCGAGATGCTCAGTTTCATTGCTCGCCGACTGGGGCTGCTGATCCCCACCTTCTTCGGCGTCACCCTGCTGACCTTCGCGCTGATCCGCCTGATTCCAGGCGACCCGGTGGAAGTGATGATGGGCGAACGTCGCGTCGATCCCGAAATGCACGCCCAGGCCATGATCCGCCTGGGGCTCGACAAGCCCCTGTACGAGCAGTACCTCACCTACATCGGCAAGCTGGCCCAGGGTGACCTGGGCGAGTCGCTGCGCACCCGCGAGAGCGTCTGGCACGAGTTCCTCACGCTGTTCCCCGCCACCCTGGAGCTGGCCCTGGCCGCCCTGCTGTTCGCCGGCACCCTCGGCCTGCTGGCCGGCGTGCTGGCGGCGCTCAAGCGCGGCTCGCTGTTCGACCACGGGGTGATGGGCATCTCCCTCACCGGCTACTCCATGCCGATCTTCTGGTGGGGCCTGCTGCTGATCATGTTCTTCTCGGTCTGGCTGGGCTGGACACCGGTCTCCGGGCGCATCGACCTGCTCTACGACATCGAGCCGAAGACCGGCTTCATGCTCATCGACACCCTGCTTTCCGACGAGGAAGGCGCCTTCGTCGACGCCCTCAAGCACCTCATCCTGCCGGCCATCGTGCTGGGCACCATCCCCCTGGCGGTGATCGCCCGCATGACCCGCTCGGCGATGCTCGAAGTGCTGCGCGAGGACTACATCCGCACCGCCCGCGCCAAGGGCCTGTCGCCGACCCGCGTGGTGTTCGTGCACGGCCTGCGCAACGCGCTGATCCCGGTGCTCACCGTGTTCGGCCTGCAGGTAGGCACCCTGCTGGCGGGCGCCGTGCTCACCGAAACCATCTTCTCCTGGCCGGGCATCGGCAAATGGCTCATCGAGTCCATCGGCGCGCGGGACTACCCCGTGGTGCAGAACGGCATCCTGCTGATCGCCTGCCTGGTCATCCTGGTCAACTTCGTGGTGGACATCCTCTATGGCCTCGCCAATCCCCGCATCCGTCATCAACGTTGAGGAGCCGACCATGACCATCGCCCAGCCCCCGGTCGAGCCGGCCCTGCTCTACCCCTCGCCGCTGAAGGAGTTCTGGCAGAGCTTCTGCCACAACAAGGGCGCCGTCGGCGGCCTGGCCTTCATGATCCTGATCATCGTCTGTGCGCTGTTCGCCCCCTGGATCGCCCCCTACGACCCCAGCGAGCAGTTCCGCGACGCCATGCTGACCCCGCCGGTCTGGCTGGATGGCGGCCAGTGGCGCTTCGTGCTCGGCACCGACGAACTGGGCCGCGACCTGCTCTCGCGGCTGATCCACGGCGCTCGGCTGTCGCTGCTGATCGGCGTGGCCTCGGTGCTGATGTCGCTGATCCCGGGGATCTTCCTGGGCCTTCTGGCAGGCTTCTTCCCGCGCCTGATGGGTCCCTCGATCATGCGCCTGATGGACATCATGCTGGCCCTGCCCTCCCTGCTGCTGGCGGTGGCCATCGTCGCCATCCTCGGCCCTGGGCTGATCAACACCGTGATCGCCATCGCCGTGGTCTCGCTGCCCTCCTACGTGCGCCTGACCCGCGCCGCCGTGATGGTGGAGCTGAACCGCGACTACGTCACCGCCTCGCGCCTGGCCGGCGCCGGGCTGCTGCGGCTGATGTTCGTCACCGTGCTGCCCAACTGCATGGCCCCGCTGATCGTGCAGGCCACCCTGAGCTTCTCCTCGGCGATCCTCGACGCCGCCGCCCTGGGCTTCCTCGGCCTCGGCGTCCAGCCGCCTACCCCCGAGTGGGGCACCATGCTGGCCTCGGCCCGCGACTACATCGAGCGCGCCTGGTGGGTCGTCTCCCTCCCCGGCCTGACCATCCTGCTCAGCGTGCTGGCCATCAACCTGATGGGCGACGGCCTGCGTGACGCACTCGACCCCAAACTGAAGAACGCCGCCTGAGGAGCCCCCATGAGCCTTCTGGATATCAAGAACCTCTGCGTCCGCTTCGGCGACCTCAGCGCCGTGCCCGTGGTGGACGGCCTCGACCTGCAGGTGAACGCCGGTGAAGTGCTGGCCATCGTCGGCGAGTCCGGCTCCGGCAAGTCGGTGACCATGATGGCCCTGATGGGCCTGATCGACGCCCCCGGCTGGATCACCGCCGACCAGATGCAGTTCGACGGCACCGACATGCTGCGCCTCAAGGGCCGCCAGCGCCGGCACATCGTCGGCAAGGACCTGTCGATGGTCTTCCAGGACCCGATGACCGCCCTCAACCCCAGCTACACCGTGGGCTTCCAGATCGAGGAAGTGCTGCGCCAGCACCTCGGCCTCAAGGGCCGCGCCGCCCGCCAGCGGGCCCGCGAACTGCTGGAGCGGGTGGAGATCCCCGGCGCCGAAAGCCGCCTCGACGCCTACCCGCACCAGCTCTCCGGGGGCATGAGCCAGCGCGTGGCCATCGCCATGGCCATCGCCGCCGAGCCCAAGCTGCTGATCGCCGACGAACCCACCACCGCCCTGGACGTGACCATCCAGGCGCAGATCATGGACCTGCTGCTGAACCTGCAGCGCGAACAGGGCATGGGCCTGGTGCTGATCACCCACGACCTGGCGGTGGTCGCCGAGACCGCCAACCGCGTCTGCGTGATGTACGCCGGCCAGGCCGTGGAAGTGGGCAGCGTGCCGCGCCTGTTCGACGCCCCGGCACACCCCTACACCGAGGCGCTGCTCAAGGCCATTCCCGAACACAGCGTCGGCAAGCCGCGCCTGGAGACCCTGCGCGGCATCGTCCCCGGTCGCTACGACCGGCCCCAGGGCTGCCTGCTGTCGCCGCGCTGCCCCTACGCCCAGGCCAGCTGCAAGGAACGCCGCCCCAGCCTCGACGCCTACGAACACGGCGCCGTGCGCTGCTACTTCCCGCTCAATTTCGACGAGGTGGCCTGATGAGTGCCGTCCTGACCGCCCGTGACCTGACCCGTCACTATTCCGTGTCCCGTGGCCTGTTCAAGGGCCACGCCACCGTGCGCGCCCTCAACGGCGTGTCGTTCCAGCTCGACGCCGGCAAGACCCTGGCCGTGGTCGGCGAATCCGGTTGCGGCAAGTCCACCCTGGCCCGCGCCCTGACCCTGATCGAGGAGCCCAGCTCCGGCTCCCTGCAGATCGCCGGGCGCGAAGTGGCCGGCGCCAGCAGCGAGGACCGCAAGCAGCTGCGCCGCGACGTGCAGATGGTGTTCCAGAACCCCTATGCCTCGCTCAATCCCCGGCAGAAGATCGGCGACCAGTTGGCCGAGCCGCTGGTGATCAACACCGGCCTCTCCAGCGCCGAACGCCGCGAGCAGGTGCAGGCGATGATGCAGCAGGTGGGCCTGCGCCCCGAGCACTACCAGCGCTACCCGCACATGTTCTCCGGCGGCCAGCGCCAGCGCATCGCCCTGGCCCGCGCCATGATGCTCAACCCCAAGGTGCTGGTGGCGGACGAACCCACCTCGGCGCTGGACGTGTCCATCCAGGCCCAGGTGCTCAACCTGTTCATGGACCTGCAGCAGAACTTCAACACCGGCTACGTCTTCATCTCCCACAACCTCGCCGTGGTGCGCCACGTGGCCGACGACGTGCTGGTGATGTACCTCGGCCGCCCGGCGGAGATGGGGCCGAAGGAGCTGATCTACGAGCGCCCGCTCCACCCCTACACCCGCGCCCTGCTCTCGGCGACCCCGGCGATCCACCCGGACCCGGCCAAACCGAAGATCAAGATCGTCGGCGAACTGCCCAACCCCCTGGACCCGCCACCCGGCTGCGCCTTCCACAAGCGCTGCCCCCACGCCACCGAGCGCTGCCGCAACGAAGTCCCCGAACTGCGCCTGCTCGATGCCCGCCAGGTGGCCTGCCACCACGCCGAGAGCATCGCCCTCTAGCACAGCCTTGTAGCTCGGACTTCAGCCCGGGATTCCCCTCCCCGGACTGAAGTCCGGGCTACGGCTACGAATCGGTGCTCAACGGGTACGGCGGCGGCAACCGTAGGATGGGCTGAGCTGTGCGAAGCCCATCGTGGCGGCCTCATGCGGGGATTCGATGCGGTTCGCCGAGCTCACCGCATCCTACGGGCGGC
>NZ_LXJQ01000079.1:0-15381 GCF_001728925.1 Pseudomonas sp. 1D4 | reverse complement strand
CTTAGCCACGACAGTAAACCTCTTACTTAAAGGGCGGGATTAGCCTTGTTTTTTAACCAGCGCTTCGACGATGTTCGACGGAGCTTCGGCGTACTTGGAGAATTCCATGGAGTAGCTGGCACGACCCTGAGACATGGAGCGAACGTCGGTCGCATAACCGAACATCTCACCCAGCGGAACCTCGGCACGGATAACCTTACCGGAAACCGAGTCTTCCATACCCAGAATCAGACCGCGACGACGGTTCAGGTCACCCATCACGTCACCCATGTAGTCCTCAGGGGTTACCACTTCGACCTTCATAATCGGCTCAAGCACCTTACCACCGCCCTTCTGGGCCAGCTGCTTGGTCGCCATGGAGGCCGCGATCTTGAACGCCATTTCGTTGGAGTCGACGTCGTGGTACGAACCATCGAATACGGTGGCCTTCAGGCCGATGAGCGGATAACCGGCAACAACGCCGTTCTTCATCTGCTCTTCGATACCCTTCTGGATCGCGGGGATGTATTCCTTCGGAACCACACCACCGACGACTTCGTTGGTGAATACCAGACCTTCAGTGATGTTGCCTTTTTCGTCCACGTCAGCCGACGAGAAGCGAATCCAGCAGTGACCGAACTGACCACGACCACCGGACTGACGAACGAACTTGCCTTCGATCTCGACGTTGTCCTTGGAGATGGTCTCACGGTAGGCAACCTGCGGCTTACCGATATTGGCCTCAACACCGAACTCACGCTTCATGCGGTCGACGATGATGTCCAGGTGCAACTCACCCATACCACCAATGATGGTCTGGCCGGACTCTTCGTCAGTCTTGACGCGGAACGACGGATCTTCCTGAGCCAGCTTGCCCAGAGCGATACCCATCTTCTCCTGGTCAGCCTTGGTCTTCGGCTCGACAGCCACATGGATCACGGGCTCCGGGAAGTCCATGCGCTCAAGGACGATCGGCTTGTCCGGATCGCACAGAGTGTCACCAGTGGTGACATCCTTCATGCCGATCAGGGCCGCGATGTCGCCCGCACGCACTTCCTTGATCTCGTCACGCTGGTTGGCGTGCATCTGCACCATACGACCAACGCGCTCTTTCTTGCTCTTCACGGAGTTGATGACCGACTGACCAGACTCCAGAACGCCCGAGTAGACGCGCACGAAAGTGAGGGTACCAACGAACGGGTCGGTAGCGATCTTGAACGCCAATGCGGAGAACGGCGCATTGTCGTCGGCATGACGCTCGTCTTTCGGAGCCTCGTCGCCAAGATCGATATGGTCCGGATGGATACCCTGGATGGCCGGGATCTCGGTCGGAGCGGGCAGGAAGTCGATGACGGCATCGAGAACCAGGGGCACGCCCTTGTTCTTGAATGAAGAACCGCAGACAGCCGGAACGATCTCGCAGGCGATGGTGCGCTGACGCAGACCAGCCTTGATCTCCTCGATGGAAAGATCACCTTCCTCGAGGTACTTGTTCATCAGCTCTTCGTTGGCCTCGGCAGCCGCCTCAACCATGTTGGAGCGCCACTCATTGGCCAGGTCGACCAGCTCCGCAGGAATCTCTTCCTCGCGGTAGGAGGTGCCTTTGTCGTCTTCGCTCCAGTAGATGGCCTTCATCTTCAGCAGGTCGACCTGCCCTTGGAAGTCATCTTCCGCACCGATAGCCAGCTGGACCGGAACCGGGGTATGACCCAGACGGTTCTTGATCTGACCGACGACGCGCAGGAAGTTGGCGCCAGCGCGGTCCATCTTGTTCACGTAAACGATACGCGGAACACCGTACTTGTTGGCCTGACGCCATACGGTTTCGGACTGCGGCTCAACGCCGGAGGTGCCGCAGAACACCACGACAGCGCCGTCAAGCACACGCAGGGAGCGCTCAACTTCAATAGTGAAGTCGACGTGACCGGGGGTATCGATGACGTTTACACGGTACTTGTCGTACTGGCCGCGCGAACCTTCCCAGAAGGTGGTGATCGCAGCGGACGTAATGGTGATGCCGCGCTCTTGCTCCTGCACCATCCAGTCGGTGGTAGCAGCGCCGTCGTGCACCTCACCCATCTTGTGGCTGAGACCGGTGTAGAACAGGATCCGCTCGGTAGTGGTGGTCTTGCCCGCGTCAACGTGGGCGCAGATACCGATGTTCCGGTAGCGGTTAATTGGTGTGGTACGAGCCATAAAGCCCTCGCAAAAGTGTTGATGCCGTGATTAGAAGCGGTAGTGCGAGAACGCTTTGTTGGCCTCAGCCATGCGGTGTACGTCTTCACGCTTCTTGACGGCTGCGCCTTTGCCTTCGAAGGCATCCAGCAGCTCACCAGCGAGACGCAGGGCCATGGACTTCTCGCCACGCTTGCGCGCAGAGTCCACCAGCCAGCGCATTGCCAGCGCATTGCGACGAGACGGGCGAACCTCGACCGGCACCTGGTAGGTAGCACCGCCTACACGGCGGGACTTAACTTCGACCAGCGGAGCGATGGCGTCGAGAGCTTTCTCGAAGATCTCCAGGGGATCGGTGTTCTTGCGTGCTTTGACAGTATCCAGGGCACCATAAACGATGCGCTCGGCTACGGCCTTCTTGCCGCTTTCCATCACGTGGTTCATGAACTTGGCGAGGATCTGACTTCCGTATTTCGGATCGTCCAGGATCTCACGCTTGGCTGCTACACGACGTCTTGGCATTGATAAGCCCTCAAACGGTCTTCAGGTTAGCCCGGCACGATAACCACTCGGTTACGGCCGACCTTACTCTTATCGACTCAGTAAAAAGAATTCAGGTTGAAGCGCCGGATTACTTCGGACGCTTGGTACCGTACTTGGAGCGACCCTGCTTACGGTCTTTGACACCGGTGGTGTCCAGAGAGCCGCGAACAGTGTGATAGCGAACACCCGGGAGGTCTTTTACACGACCGCCACGGATCAGCACCACGCTGTGCTCCTGCAGGTTGTGACCTTCACCGCCGATGTAGGAGGTGACTTCAAAACCGTTGGTCAGGCGAACACGGCAAACCTTACGGAGTGCGGAGTTCGGTTTCTTCGGCGTGGTGGTGTACACGCGGGTGCACACGCCACGACGCTGCGGGCAGTTCTGCAGCGCAGGAACGTCGGACTTGTCGACGATACGCTTGCGCGGCTGACGTACCAGCTGGTTGATAGTTGCCATCTATAAGCTCCACTGTTGTCTTTCGACGCTATTGCCCTAAAGCAAAATGGCAGAGCTCAGCGCCCTGCCAAATTTAGGGGTGCATGAGTCTAAAGAGACTCTATCCCCCAGTCAAGACAAGGCCCTGGGCAACACAAGATCGCCCAGGGCCCGCCTGATTAGTTGCCGCTGGAGTTCAGCGCTTCGGTCAGCGCTGCTTCCACCTCGCTCGCGCTTACGCGGACCGGCTTGCCGGCTTCGCGTTGACGCTTGCGCTCGCTGTGGTAGGCCAGGCCGGTACCGGCCGGGATCAAACGACCCACCACGACGTTTTCCTTCAGGCCACGCAGGTAGTCGCGCTTGCCGGTGACCGCCGCCTCGGTGAGGACGCGGGTGGTCTCCTGGAAGGATGCCGCGGAGATGAACGACTCGGTGGACAGCGAAGCCTTGGTGATACCCAGCAGGACGCGCTCGTACTTGGCGATGAAGCGATCTTCACCAGCCAGACGCTCGTTCTCCTCCAGCACCTGGGTCAGCTCCATCTGGTCGCCCTTGATAAAGCTGGAATCCCCGGACTCGGCGATCTCTACCTTACGCAGCATCTGACGCAGGATGGTCTCGATGTGCTTGTCGTTGATCTTCACGCCTTGCAAGCGGTACACGTCCTGGATTTCATTGACGATGTACTTGGCCAGCGCACTGACGCCCAGCAGGCGCAGGATGTCGTGCGGGTTGCTCGGACCGTCGGAGATCACCTCGCCACGGTTCACCTGTTCGCCTTCGAACACGTTCAGGTGACGCCATTTCGGAATCAGCTCCTCGTAAGGATCGCTACCGTCGTTCGGCGTGATGACCAGACGGCGCTTGCCCTTGGTCTCCTTGCCGAAGGAGATGGTGCCGCTGATTTCCGCCAGGATCGAAGGCTCTTTCGGACGACGAGCTTCGAACAGGTCGGCAACGCGCGGCAGACCACCGGTGATGTCACGGGTCTTCGAGGTTTCCTGCGGGATACGGGCGATAACATCACCCACGCCCACTTGAGCACCGTCGGCCACGCCAACCAGGGCGTTCGCCGGCAGGAAGTACTGGGCCGGTACGTCGGTACCCGGCAGCAGCAGCTCTTTGCCATTGGCGTCGACGAGCTTCACAGCCGGACGAATGTCCTTGCCGGCCGCCGGACGATCCTTCGGATCCAGAACCTCGATGTTGGTCAGGCCGGTGAGCTCGTCGGTCTGACGCTTGATGGTGATGCCTTCCTCCATGCCGACGAAGGTCACGGTACCCTTCATCTCGGTCACGATCGGGTGGGTGTGCGGGTCCCACTTGGCAACGATGGCGCCCGGGTCGACCTTGTCACCCTCCTTCACGGAGATCACGGCACCGTAAGGCAGCTTGTAGCGCTCGCGCTCGCGACCGAACTCGTCAGCCACTGCCAGCTCGCCGGAACGGGAAACTGCCACCAGCGCGCCATCGACACGCTCGACGTGCTTCAGGTTATGCAGACGGATGGTACCGCCATTCTTGACCTGGACGTTGTCGGCTGCCGAGGTACGGCTGGCCGCACCACCGATGTGGAACGTACGCATGGTCAGCTGGGTACCCGGCTCACCGATGGACTGGGCGGCGATGACGCCGACCGCTTCACCGATGTTCACCTGGTGACCACGTGCCAGATCACGACCGTAGCACTTGGCGCAGATGCCATAGCGAGTTTCACAGGTGATCGGCGAACGGACTACAACCTCGTCGATGCTCGCACGCTCGATGAACTCAACCCACTGCTCATCGATCAGGGTACCGGCCGGGACGATGACTTCGCCGTCGTCGCTGCCAGGCTTGAACACGTCCTTGGCGATGACACGACCCAGGACGCGCTCGCCCAGGGGCTCGACGACATCGCCGCCTTCGATGTGCGGAGTCATCAGCAGGCCATGCTCGGTGCCGCAATCGATCTCGGTCACGACCAGGTCCTGGGCCACGTCGACAAGACGACGGGTCAGGTAACCGGAGTTCGCGGTCTTCAGTGCGGTATCCGCCAGACCTTTACGAGCACCGTGAGTGGAGATGAAGTACTGGAGTACGTTCAGGCCCTCACGGAAGTTCGCGGTGATCGGGGTCTCGATGATGGAGCCGTCCGGCTTGGCCATCAGGCCGCGCATACCGGCGAGCTGACGGATCTGGGCCGCGGAGCCCCGCGCACCGGAGTCCGCCATCATGTACATGGAGTTGAAGGACTCCTGATCGACTTCCTTGCCCTCGCGATCGACCACCTTCTCTTTCGAGAGGTTGGCCATCATCGCCTTGGACACTTCGTCGTTCGCCTTGGACCAGAGGTCGATCACCTTGTTGTACTTCTCGCCCTGGGTAACCAGGCCGGAGGCGTACTGGGACTCGATCTCCTTCACTTCCTCGGTGGCAGCATCGATGATGCGCGCCTTCTCATCGGGAATGACGAAGTCGTTCACACCGATTGAAACGCCGGAAATGGTGGAGTAGGCGAAACCGGTGTACATCAGCTGGTCGGCGAAGATGACGGTATCCTTCAGACCCACCACGCGGTAGCACTGGTTGATCAGCTTGGAGATCGCCTTCTTCTTCATCGGCTGGTTGACCACGTCGAACGACAGGCCTGCCGGAACCACCTGGAACAGCAGAGCACGGCCGACGGTGGTGTCGACGATGCGGGTGTTCTTGGTGATACCGCCGTCCTTGTCCTTCACGGTCTCGTTGATGCGGACTTTCACACGGGCGTGCAGGGACGCCTCGCCAGCGCGGAACACGCGGTCGACTTCCTGCAGGTCAGCGAAGACGCGACCCTCACCCTTGGCGTTCACCGCCTCCCGGGTCATGTAGTACAGACCGAGAACCACGTCCTGGGACGGAACGATGATCGGCTCGCCGTTGGCAGGCGACAGGATGTTGTTGGTGGACATCATCAGCGCGCGCGCTTCCAGCTGGGCCTCGAGGGTCAGCGGGACGTGCACGGCCATCTGGTCACCGTCGAAGTCGGCGTTGTACGCGGCGCAGACCAGCGGGTGCAGCTGGATGGCCTTGCCTTCGATCAGCACCGGCTCGAACGCCTGGATACCCAGACGGTGGAGGGTCGGTGCTCGGTTCAACAGCACGGGGTGTTCACGGATGACTTCGGCGAGTACGTCCCAGACCTCGGGCAGCTCGCGCTCGACCATCTTCTTGGCCGCCTTGATGGTGGTGGCCATGCCGCGAGCTTCGAGCTTGCCGAAGATGAACGGCTTGAACAGCTCGAGGGCCATCTTCTTGGGCAGACCGCACTGGTGCAGACGCAGGGTCGGGCCCACGGTGATCACGGAACGACCGGAGTAGTCCACGCGCTTACCGAGCAGGTTCTGACGGAAGCGACCTTGCTTGCCCTTGATCATGTCAGCCAGGGACTTCAGCGGGCGCTTGTTCGAGCCAGTGATGGCACGGCCGCGACGGCCGTTGTCCAGCAGGGCGTCGACAGCTTCCTGCAGCATGCGCTTTTCGTTGCGCACGATGATGTCCGGAGCGGCCAAGTCGAGCAGGCGCTTCAGGCGGTTGTTACGGTTGATGACCCGGCGATACAGATCGTTCAGGTCGGAGGTCGCGAAGCGACCGCCATCCAGCGGAACCAGCGGACGCAGGTCCGGCGGCAGCACCGGCAGGACGGTCAGCACCATCCACTCGGGGTGGTTGCCGGAGTCCTTGAAGGCTTCCATCAGCTTCAGGCGCTTGGACAGCTTCTTGATCTTGGTTTCCGAGTTGGTCTGCGGAATCTCTTCGCGCAGGCGGCCGATCTCGTGCTCCAGATCGATGGCGTTCAGCAGCTCGCGGACAGCCTCGGCACCCATGCGGGCATCGAAGTCGTCACCGAACTCTTCGAGGGCTTCGAAGTATTGCTCGTCGTTCAGCAGCTGACCTTTCTCAAGGGTGGTCATGCCCGGATCGATCACTACGTAGCTCTCGAAATAGAGCACGCGCTCGATGTCACGCAGGGTCATGTCCAGCAGCAGGCCGATACGGGACGGCAGGGACTTCAGGAACCAGATGTGGGCAACAGGGGAAGCCAGCTCGATGTGGCCCATGCGCTCACGGCGCACCTTGGCCAAGGCGACTTCCACACCGCACTTCTCGCAGATCACACCGCGGTGCTTGAGGCGCTTGTACTTACCGCACAGGCACTCGTAGTCCTTCACCGGGCCGAAGATCTTGGCACAGAACAGGCCATCGCGCTCCGGCTTGAAGGTACGGTAGTTGATGGTCTCCGGCTTCTTCACTTCACCGAAGGACCAGGAACGGATCATCTCGGGCGAGGCCAGGCCAATACGGATGGCATCGAACTCTTCGATTTGACCCTGGTTTTTCAACAGATTCAGCAAGTCTTTCAAGGCCTTTCCTCCTCACGGACCCGCTACGACCGGCCTTGACCAGCCGTAGCGTTCTGGGCGTCGCGTGTTATTCGGTTTCCAGTTCGATGTCGATGCCGAGCGAGCGGATCTCTTTGATCAACACGTTGAAGGACTCGGGCATGCCAGCCTCCATGCGGTGATCGCCATCCACGATGTTTTTGTACATCTTGGTACGGCCGTTCACGTCGTCGGACTTCACGGTCAGCATTTCCTGCAGGGTGTAGGCGGCGCCGTAGGCTTCCAGCGCCCAGACCTCCATCTCCCCGAAACGCTGGCCACCGAACTGCGCCTTACCACCCAGCGGCTGCTGGGTAACCAGGCTGTAAGAGCCGGTGGAACGTGCGTGCATCTTGTCGTCGACCAGGTGGTTCAGCTTCAGCATGTACATATAGCCAACGGTGGTCGGACGCTCGAACATGTTGCCGGTACGACCGTCGAACAGGCGCATCTGGCCGCTCTCGGGCAGATCGGCGAGCTTCAGCATCGCCTTGATCTCGCGCTCCTTGGCACCGTCGAAT
Source organism: Pseudomonas sp. 1D4 (assembly GCF_001728925.1). NCBI lineage: Bacteria > Pseudomonadati > Pseudomonadota > Gammaproteobacteria > Pseudomonadales > Pseudomonadaceae > Pseudomonas > Pseudomonas sp. 1D4. The sequence continues at coordinate 7,321 of NZ_LXJQ01000079.1, read as the reverse complement.
ACCGGGGTGGCCATCGGCACGCCGCCGCGCAGGTTCTTCGCCAGGTCGAGGATTTCCTGATCGCTCAGTTCATCCAGGCTCTCCTGACGCCCACCGATCTCGTTGTAGATCTCGTGCAGGAACTTGCGCAGCTCGGCGATCTTGCGCTGCTCTTCGAGCATGCGGTTGATCTTCTCGCCCAGGCCCTTGGCCGCAAGGCCCAGGTGGGTTTCGAGAATCTGGCCGACGTTCATACGCGACGGTACGCCCAGCGGGTTGAGGACGATGTCCACCGGGGTGCCATTGGCATCGTGAGGCATGTCTTCGACCGGCATGATCACGGAGACCACACCCTTGTTACCGTGGCGGCCCGCCATCTTGTCGCCCGGCTGGATGCGGCGCTTGATGGCGAGGTACACCTTGACGATCTTCAAGACGCCCGGCGCCAGGTCGTCACCTTGCTGAAGCTTGCGCTTCTTGTCTTCGAACTTGTCGTCCAGCAGTTGGCGACGGTCGGAGAGGTAGGCCTGGGCCTTCTCGAGCTGCTCGTTCAGAGCGTCGTCCGCCATGCGCAGCTTGAACCACTGGCCGCGCTCAAGACCGTCGAGGTACTCGTCGGTGATCTCGGTGCCTTTCTTGAGGCCGGCGCCACCTTCGGCAACCTGGCCGACCAGGGCGGAACGCAGGCGTTCGAAGGTTGCACCTTCGACGATACGGAACTCTTCGTTCAGATCCTTGCGGATCTCGTCGAGCTGCATCTTCTCGATGGACAGGGCACGGGAGTCGCGCTCCACGCCATCACGGGTGAAGACCTGGACGTCGATGACGGTGCCCTTGGTGCCGGTCGGCACACGCAGGGAGGTGTCCTTAACGTCGGATGCCTTCTCACCGAAGATCGCGCGCAGCAGCTTCTCTTCCGGAGTCAGCTGGGTCTCGCCTTTCGGGGTGACCTTGCCGACCAGGATGTCGCCAGCCTGTACTTCGGCGCCGACGTAGACGATGCCGGCTTCATCCAGCTTGTTCAGCGCAGCCTCACCCACGTTCGGGATGTCCGCGGTGATTTCTTCTGGGCCGAGCTTGGTGTCACGGGCGACGCAGGTCAGTTCCTGGATGTGGATCGTGGTGAAACGATCTTCCTGGACCACGCGCTCGGAGAGGCAGATGGAGTCTTCGAAGTTGAAGCCGTTCCAAGGCATGAACGCGACGCGCATATTCTGACCCAGGGCCAGCTCACCCATATCGGTGGACGGACCATCGGCCAGGATGTCGCTGCGCGAAACCTTGTCACCCTTCTGCACCAGCGGACGCTGGTTGATGCAGGTGTTCTGGTTGGAACGGGTGTACTTGGTCAGGTTGTAGATGTCGACACCGGCTTCGCCAGTCTCGACTTCGTTGTCGTTCACACGGACGACAATGCGGCTCGCATCGACAGAGTCGATCACGCCACCACGACGGGCCACGACGCAGACACCGGAGTCACGGGCGACGTTGCGCTCCATGCCGGTACCGACCAGCGGCTTGTCGGCGCGCAAGGTCGGTACGGCCTGACGCTGCATGTTCGAGCCCATGAGTGCGCGGTTGGCGTCGTCGTGCTCGAGGAACGGGATCAGCGAGGCAGCGACGGAAACGACCTGCTTCGGCGATACGTCCATGAGAGTGACGTCTTCCGGCGCCTTCACGGTGAACTCGTTCAGGTGACGCACAGCCACCAGTTCGTCGATCAGTTGGCCCTGCTCGTTGAGCGTGGCAGACGCCTGAGCGATGACGTGGTCGGCCTCTTCGATGGCGGAGAGGAAGACGATCTCATCGGTCACCTGGGTGCCTTTTACAACACGGTAGGGGCTCTCGAGGAAACCGTACTGGTTGGTGCGGGCGTAGGTGGCCAGGGAGTTGATCAGACCGATGTTCGGACCTTCAGGCGTCTCGATCGGGCACACACGGCCGTAGTGGGTCGGGTGTACGTCGCGGACTTCGAAGCCCGCGCGCTCACGAGTCAGACCACCTGGGCCGAGTGCGGAAACGCGGCGCTTGTGGGTGATCTCGGACAGCGGGTTGTTCTGGTCCATGAACTGGGAGAGCTGGCTGGAGCCGAAGAACTCCTTGATCGCGGCAGCCACGGGCTTGGCGTTGATCAGGTCCTGAGGCATCAGACCTTCGCTCTCCGCCATGGACAGGCGTTCCTTGACCGCGCGCTCGACGCGCACCAGGCCGACGCGGAACTGGTTTTCGGCCATTTCGCCAACGCAACGGACGCGACGGTTACCGAGGTGGTCGATGTCGTCGACGATGCCCTTGCCGTTACGGATGTCGACCAGAGTCTTGAGGACCTCGACGATGTCTTCGCGACTGAGGACACCAGGCCCCTCGATTTCGGTGCGGCCAATCCGGCGGTTGAACTTCATGCGGCCGACAGCAGACAGGTCGTAACGCTCGGCGCTGAAGAACAGGTTGTTGAACAGGGTCTCGGCAGCTTCCTTGGTCGGCGGCTCACCAGGACGCATCATGCGATAGATCTCCACCAGGGCTTCCAACTGGTTGCTGGTGGAGTCGATCTTCAGGGTGTCGGAGATGAACGGACCGCAGTCGATGTCGTTGGTGTACAGGGTCTCGATGCGGACGACCTGTGCCTTGGCGATCTTGACCAGCAGGTCGGTGGTCAGCTCGGTATTGCACTCGACGATGATCTCGCCGGTGGCCGGATGCACGATGGCCTTGGCGGTGGTGCGACCGAGGACGTAGTCCAGCGGAACTTCCAGCTCGCTGATGCCAGCCTTCTCCAGCTGGTTGATGTGGCGGGCGGTGATACGACGGCCCTGCTCCACGATCACCTTGCCGGACGGATCCTTGATGTCGAATACGGCAACTTCACCACGCAGGCGCTGGGGCACCAGCTCCAGGTGCAGGCCTTCGCCCTTCACATGGAAAACGTTGGTGGCATAGAAGGCGTTGAGCACTTCCTCGGTGCTGTAGCCCAGCGCACGCAGCAGGACGGAGGCCGGCAGCTTGCGGCGACGGTCGATACGAACGAACACGCAGTCCTTCGGATCGAACTCGAAGTCCAGCCAGGAACCACGGTAGGGAATGATGCGCGCGGAGTACAGCAGCTTGCCGGAGCTGTGGGTCTTGCCACGGTCATGGTCGAAGAACACGCCCGGGGAGCGGTGCAGCTGAGAGACGATCACGCGCTCGGTACCGTTGATGATGAAGGTACCGTTCTCGGTCATGAGCGGGATTTCGCCCATGTAGACTTCTTGTTCCTTGATGTCCTTGATGGCCTTGTTCGACGACTCCTTGTCGAAAATGATCAGACGCACCTTGACGCGCAGCGGAACGGCGAAAGTCACGCCGCGCAGCACGCATTCCTTGACGTCGAAGGCCGGCTCGCCAAGGCGATAGCCAACGTATTCCAGAGCGGCGTTGCCGGAATAGCTGATGATCGGGAATACAGACTTGAAGGCCGCGTGCAGGCCGATATCACGGATCCGCTCCTTGCTCGCGCCCGCCTGCAGGAATTCGCGGTACGAATCCAGCTGGATGGCCAGGAGGTAGGGTACATCCATGACGTCCGGCAACTTGCTAAAGTCTTTGCGGATACGTTTTTTCTCAGTGTATGAGTAAGCCATCAGCGTTCCCCAGCTTGGTCACCTGCTTATTTGGCTCCTCCGACGGGAGTAGCCAGAAAATCGTGCAAACCCCTTGGTTTGCGCCACCTTGGTCGGTGGGAGCCTCACATTCCGGGCAGCTGTCATGAGACGACCACCTAGAACGGAAAAAGGCCGGTGGCCTAAGCCACCAGCCATCAGCCTTTCGCTTACCGCTCAGGCTGTAGACGCAAGGTCGTCGCTTACTTGAGCTCGACTTTGGCGCCAGCTTCTTCCAGAGCCTTCTTGGCGGCTTCGGCTTCTTCTTTCGAAGCGCCTTCCTTGACAACGCCCGGGGCGCCGTCAACAACTGCCTTGGCTTCTTTCAGGCCCAGACCGGTCAGTTCGCGAACGACCTTGATCACGTTCACTTTCTTGTCGCCAGCTTCAGCCAGGACGATGGTGAACTCGGTCTGCTCTTCAACAACAGCAGCAGCGGCAGCCGGGCCAGCAGCAACAGCTGCAGCAGCGGTAACGCCGAACTTCTCTTCCATTGCCTTGATCAGTTCAACAACTTGCATCACGGACATTTCGGATACGGCGTTGATGATGTCTTCGTTGGTCAGAGCCATGACTCTAATTCCTGTATTGATGGATGGCCTCAGGCGGCCATCGAATTAATCGAATAAAGCGAAAGGAAGGGCGCGGCCTTATCAGGCTGCGGCGCTTTCCTTCTGGTCGCGGATTGCCGCCAGGGTACGAGCCAGCTTGCTGGTGGCGCCTTGAATAACGCTCATCAGCTGGGATACGGCCTCGTCGTAGGTCGGCAGGGTTGCCAGTACGTCGATCTGGTTGGCTGCGATCAGCTTGCCTTCAAACGCGGCGGCCTTGATCTCGAACTTGTCCTGACCCTTGGCGAACTCCTTGAAGATACGGGCGGCAGCGCCCGGATGCTCCTTGGAAAAAGCGATGAGGGTCGGGCCCTTGAACACGTCGCCGAGCACTTCAAAGGAAGTGCCTTCGACGGCGCGACGGGCAAGAGTGTTACGTACGACTTTGACGTAAACACCAGCCGCGCGGGCCTCTTTACGGAGTCCGGTCATGGCAGCCACGGTCACGCCACGGGCATCAGCCACGACAGCGGACAGGGCAGCTTGGGCAGCCTCGTTGACTTCAGCGACGATGGCCTTCTTGTCTTCGAGTTTAATTGCCACGGGTTCACTCCTGGATGTTACCGATTCGTCCAGCCAAGGCCGGACGGCGTTTTGGTGTCTGATTCGGTAAACGAATCGGGAGCACCATCTGCGTAGGCTCGGGGATCGCTCCCCGGTTTGAGGCATGGCCGCCTACGGTCTTGGATAGCCCCCGCCAGGCAGGGACCCCAATACCTGCGCAGCGGGCACAAAGGCCCACTGCGACTTTGTTCCTTAAGCTTCCAGGGAAGCTTGATCGATCTGCAGACCCGGGCCCATGGTGGTGCTCAGGGTCACGCGCTGCACATACACACCCTTGGAGGTGGACGGCTTGAGGCGCTTCAGGTCGGACAGCAGGGCTTCGACGTTCTGCTTCAGCTTGACCGGCTCGAAATCAACCTTGCCAACGGAGGCATGGATGATGCCGTTCTTGTCAGTACGGAAGCGTACCTGACCAGCCTTGGCGTTCTTGACAGCGGTAGCCACGTCGGGAGTAACAGTACCGACCTTCGGGTTCGGCATCAGGCCACGGGGACCAAGAACCTGACCCAGTTGACCAACAACGCGCATTGCATCGGGGGAGGCAATGACCACGTCATAGTTCAGGTCGCCAGCCTTCATTTCGGCAGCCAGTTCGTCCATGCCAACCTTGTCCGCGCCGGCAGCCAGAGCGGCTTCGACACCAGGCCCCTGAGTGAACACAGCAACGCGAACGCTCTTGCCAGTGCCATTCGGCAGAACAGTGGCGCCACGAACGACCTGGTCGGATTTGCGAGGATCAACGCCGAGATTGATGGCGATGTCCACGGACTCCTTGAACTTGATGGTGGACAGCTCAGCGAGAAGCTTGGCTGCATCTTCAAATGCATATTGCTTGCCGGCTTCAACCTTGGCGGCAATTGCCTTTTGGCGCTTGGTCAGCTTTGCCATTTACACGCCCTCCACGTTCAGGCCCATGCTACGAGCGGAACCGGCGATGGTACGCACGGCCGCATCCAGGTCAGCTGCAGTCAGATCCGCCTGCTTGGCTTTGGCAATATCTTCAAGCTGTGCACGGGTAACAGTGCCAACCTTCTGGCTGTTCGGACGGGAAGAGCCGCTGGTGATGCCAGCCGCTTTCTTCAGCAGCACGGAAGCCGGGGTGCTCTTGGTCTCGAACGTGAAGCTACGGTCGCTGTAGACAGTAATGATCACGGGAGTGGGCAGACCGGGCTCCATGCCCTGGGTCTTGGCGTTGAACGCCTTGCAGAACTCCATGATGTTCACGCCGTGCTGACCGAGAGCGGGACCAACCGGCGGAGAAGGGTTGGCCTGGCCAGCCTTCACTTGCAGCTTGATGTAAGCCTGAATTTTCTTAGCCATTTATGACTCCATTTGCGGGTTCAAGCGCCCCAAGGGCTCCCCGATTTCATTGCGTTTATCCCAGTGACGAAAAAACCCCGCAACCATTGGCTGCGGGGTATGGGATGCATCTACAGCTAGACCTTTTCGACCTGGCTGAACTCCAACTCAACAGGAGTGGAGCGACCGAAGATGAGCACAGCAACCTGAATGCGGCTCTTCTCGTAGTTAACCTCTTCAACCACACCATTGAAATCCGCAAACGGACCATCAATGACCCGAACAGTTTCGCCCGGCTCGAACAGGGTCTTAGGCTTCGGCTTGTCACCACTATCAGCAACACGGCGAAGAATCGCTTCAGCCTCACGCTCAGTGATGGGAGCAGGCTTGTCTGCAGTACCACCAATGAACCCCATGACGCGAGGAGTATCCTTGATCAGATGCCAGGTAGCTTCGCTCATTTCCATCTGTACGAGAACGTAACCAGGAAAGAACTTCCGCTCACTCTTGCGCTTCTGACCATTACGCATTTCGACCACTTCTTCGGTCGGCACGAGGATCTCACCAAACTGATCCTCCATACCCGCAAGCTTCACGCGCTCAACGAGAGAACGCATGACATGCTTCTCATAACCGGAATACGCGTGAACAACGTACCAACGCTTAGCCACGGGGCACCCTTTAACCAACAATCATCGAAACAAGCCAGCCCAGCAGGGAATCCAGACCCCACAAGAGCAGCGCCATGACAAGAACAACCGCAACCACGATCAGAGTGGTCTGGGTAGTTTCCTGACGCGTGGGCCAGACCACCTTGCGAATCTCAACGCGAGCTTCTTTGGCCAGCGAAAAAAACGCCTGCCCCTTGACGGTCTGCAGCGCAACGAACGCAGCAGCCCCTCCCAGAACCAGGAGAGCAAGGACGCGATAGATAATCGGCTGAGCAGCGAAGTAGTGATTACCCACCACACCCACAACAACCAAAAAAGCCACAACGATCCACTTCAGCGCATCGAAGCGAGTTTCTTTGGCTTCAAGCTTGGCATTCATCGGAAAGGACCTTGTGTGGAGATTGCCAGAACCCAGAACCGGGAAATCTGGCAGGCCAGGAGGGAATCGAACCCCCAACCTGCGGTTTTGGAGACCGCCGCTCTGCCAATTGAGCTACTGGCCTGTAACAAAATCAGGCCGACCATTATGCCGGCCTGAGAGAGCAAGATCAACCAG
>NZ_LXJQ01000078.1:0-17351 GCF_001728925.1 Pseudomonas sp. 1D4 | reverse complement strand
CGGGTGCGGCTCATGGCGCATCTGCTGGAAGATCGACTCGGCGATGTTGTTGTTCGCCCGCCAGTCGGTGGCGCGCTCGGCGTAGGTGAACTGGTCCATGAAGTGGCCGCCGCTCTCCTGCGCCAGTCGCTCGGACTCGGCGTAGATCTGCGTCGGGTCGCTCACCAGGTGGCTGCGGCCGCCGTAGAAGGCGATCTGCGCGATCTTCTCCGGGGAGGTGCTGGCCGGCATCACAGCGATGAACGGCAGCCCCAGCAGGCGTGCGAAATAAGCTTCGGACACCGCCGTGGAGCCGCTGGAGGCTTCGATCACCGGCGCCCCCGGCTTCAGCCAGCCGTTGCACAGCGCGTAGAGGAACAGCGAACGGGCCAGGCGGTGCTTGAGGCTGCCGGTGGGGTGGCTGGACTCGTCCTTGAAATACAGGTCGACACCCGGGAAGCCCGGCAGCGCCAGGGGGATCAGGTGGGTATCGGCGCTGCGCTGGAAGTCGGCCTCGATGAGGCGGATGGCGTCGCGGGTCCAACGGCGGAAATCAGCGGGCATGGTGTGTACTCAATCAAGGATGCCGGCCGGGGCCGGCGGGGCGCTGCGCCACTGGCTGAGAGCTACCCCGGCGAACACCAGGGCAGCGGCGCAGAACTGGGCGGGGCTGAGGCGTTCGTCCAGCAGCAGCATGGCGAAGATCAGGGTGAACACCGGGATCAGGTTGATGAAGCCGGTGGCCTGGCTGGCCGGCAGGCGCCCCACGCCGAAATTGTAGAGACCATAGGCGCCGACCGTGACCACGATGCCGAGGTAGACCATAGACCCCAGCGCCAGCGGGCTGATGACGGCGGGCAAGGACTCGCCCGCCAACGCCACCGGCAGGAAGAACACGGCTCCGATGAACGCCTGCAAGGCCGTCAGGTGAAAGGCCGAATAGCGCGACGACAGGTGCTTGAGCAGCAGCGTGTAGCCGGTGGCGCAGAGCATCGCGAGGAATTCGTAGAAGTTGCCCAGCAGAGGCGCACTGGCATGGGCATTCGATTCGCTGACCAGACTCAGCCACACCGCACCGAGCACCGCCAGCAGGAAGCCGGCCAGGGTGGTGCGGGTGATGCGCTCACGGAGGAACAGGTAGGCCCCCACCGCCACCAGCAGCGGCAACAGTGCGGTGATCATCCCGGCCTGGGAGGCGCTGGTGTGCGCCAGCGCCAGGGCTTCGAAAATGAAGTAGAGGCAGGGTTCGCAGGCACCCAGGGCGAGGAAGTACTTCCAGTCGCCGGGCCGGGGCTCAGCCCTCCCCCGCCAGCGCCAGGCCAGCAGGAACACCAGGCTGCCAAGGGCCATGCGGGCGAAGATCACCCACATCGACGGCACCTCGCGGAAGGCGAACTTGAGGGCGATGAACGAGCTGCCCCACAGCGCCATGGCCAGCACCAGGCAGGCCACTGCCACCCAACGAGCCTGCTGCGCCATGCACCGCCTCCGGAAAAATCGACAGTCTAGGGGGCGGCAGACGCCCCCGACAGGCACAGCCGCCCGGCAAAACTGTTACTGCTGCCAGGGCTTGCCGCGGGTCCGCGAGCTGAGGGGGAGCTGCTGCAGCACGGCGGCCTTGGCCAGCATGTAGGCACTGACCGGGGCACTGATGAAGAGGAACAGGCTGATCAGCAACTCATGGAAACTGAGCGTGCCCGACACCCAGGACAGGTAGACCAGCGACCCCATCACCAGGCCACCCACGCCCAGGGTGGTGGCCTTGGTGGGGCCGTGCAGCCGGGTGAAGAAGTCCGGCAGGCGGTAGATGCCAACGGCGCCGATCAGCACGAACAGCGAGCCCAGCAGCAGCAGCAGGGAAACCAGGATGTCGGCCCACAGGGGCAGGTCGGCGATGTTCATTCGATGATGTCTCCGCGCAGCATGTACTTGGCTGCCGCCACCGTGCCAACGAACCCCAGCACGGCGATCAGCAGCGCCACCTCGAAATACAGGCTGGTGCCCTTCCAGATGCCCAGCAGGATCAGCATGGCGATGGCGTTGATGTAGAGGGTGTCCAGCGCCAGCACCCGGTCGGGCAGGCAGGGCCCACGCACTAGGCGCGCCAGGGTCAGCAGCATGGCCACCACCAGCAGGCCCAGGCAGATGGGAATCACGTACGCGAGCATGGGAACACCTCCTTGAGGGGCGCTTCGTAGCGCTGCTTGATCTCCGCCACCAGCGCGTCGGCATCAGGCACGTCCAGGGCGTGGACCAGCAGGGTGCGGCGGTCGCCGCTGAGGTCGGCGGACACCGAGCCCGGGGTCAGGGACACCACACACACCAGCAGGCTGACGGCCATTTCGTTGTCCAGGTCGATCGGCACTTCGACGAAACCCGGCTGCAGGCGCCGGATCGGGCCGAGGGTCTGGCGGGCCACCAGGAAGTTGGCCTGCAGGATGTCCCACAGCACCAGCAGGATGAACCGGGCCAGGCGAGCCGGGTGCCAGGTACGCGGGTGCTCCAGCATCAGCGGATTGCACAGCAGCGGGATGAACACGGCCAGTGCGCCGCCCAGCAGCCACTGGCCGAAGGACAGGGAATCCACCAGCAGCAGCCAGGTGACCAGCAGCAGCAGGCTGGTGGCGGGATGGGGCAAGAGACGACGGATCATGCGCCCGCTCCTGGCAGGACGGCCTGCCGGTAGAGGTCCACATCGTGCAACTGGGCGGCCGTGGCCTCCAGGTAGGCCATCAGCGGACCCGCCAGGATCACCAGCACCACGGCCAGGCCCAGCAGCCCCAGAGTAACGGCCAGGCGCACACCATCGAGCCCCTCGCCACCGGGCGCATCAGCCCCCGTGGTACGCCAGAACAGCGTGCTGCCGGCCCGGCTCAGGGCCACCAGGCACAACAGGCTGCCACCCAGCAGCACGCCCCACAGCAGGGCCGTCGGCAGACCCGGCGTCGCGGCCTGTAGCAGCAGCAGCTTGCCGATGAAGCCGGACAGCGGCGGCAAGCCGGCCACCGAGATGGCGGCGAAGAAGAAGGCGCCGCCCAGCAGGGCCGGGTGCTCCAGCAGCGGCCCCTGCACCAGCGCGCCTCGTCGCTCGCCGCGCTCGCGGCTGATGAGGTCGGCCAGCAGGAACAGCCCGGCGGCCGCCCAGGTGCTGTGCACCAGGTAGTACAGGGCCGCCCCCAGGGAGGCCGGCGTGCCCAGGGCCACCGCCGCCAGCAGCGTGCCGGCGGAGAGCAGCACCAGGTACGCCACCAGGGCCTGCAGGCTGGCGGCAGCGATAGCGCCGAGCGCGGCCACGGCCATGGTCAGCAGGGCCAGCGGCCACAACCAGTCATTGCCCAGGTGGGCCAGTTCACCGGCTCCGGCACCGAACACCAGCAGGTAGACCCGCACGATGGAGTACACCCCCACCTTGGTCATGATCGCGAACAGGGCAGCGACCGGCGCACTGGCCGCAGCGTAGGCCCGCGGCAGCCAGAAGTGCAGCGGCAGTAGAGCCGCCTTGAGGGCGAACACCACCAGCAGCAACAGCCCGGCAGCGGCCAACAGGGGCGCATCAGCAGGAGCAACGGCGGCCACTTTCCCCGCCAGGTCGGCCATGTTGAGGGTGCCGGTGATGCCGTAGAACACGCCCAGGGCGATCAGGAAGAAGGCCGACCCCACCAGGTTCAGCACCGCGTAGTGCAGGCCGGCGCGGGTCCGTTCGACACCACCGCCATGGAACAGCAGCGCATAGGAGGCGATCAGCATCACCTCGAAGAACACGAAGAGGTTGAACAGATCTCCAGTGGTGAAGGCACCGTTCAGGCCCAGCAACTGGAACTGCAGCAGCGCGTGGAAGCGCATGCCCTGACGGTCGTCCCCCCGGGCGGCATAGATCGCCACGGCGGTGCCGAGCACGGCGGTGACCAGCAGCATCAGCGCACTCAGGCGATCCAGCATCAGCACAATGCCGAACGGTGCCTGCCAGCCGCCCAGGGCATAGACCTGCAGATCGCCTTCCGCCGCCTGCTGTATCAGCAGCAGGGCCACGGGAATCAGCGCCAGGCAGGCAATGATCGACAGGGTGCGCTTGATGCGCTCCAGCGAGGGCAGCATCAGCAGAGCCGCCCCGGCGAACAGGGGCAGCAGGATGGGCAGGATGAGCAGGTGGTTCATCGGCCCTCCCCGTCACGGCGGCCATCGACATGGTCATTGCCCAGCTCACCTACGCCCCGCAGGGCCAGCGCCACCAGGAAGGCGGTCATGGCAAAGCCGATGACGATGGCAGTCAGCACCAGCGCCTGGGGCAACGGGTCGGCCGGAGTGCCGCCCTGGCCGAGCACGGCAGCGTCACCGGTCAGGCGCCCCATGGCGAAGAGGAACAGGTTGACCGCGTAGGACAGCAGGGTCAGTCCGAGCACGACCGGAAAGGTGCGCGCCCGGAGCAGCAGGTACAGGCCGCTGGCGGTGAGCAGCCCGAGGGTGATGGCGAACAGGGCTTCCATCAGTGGACCTCCTCGGTCATGGGCGGATGCAGGCTCAGCTTGCCGAGCCCGGAGAGGATCAGCATCACGGCACCGACCACGGCGAGGTAGACGCCCAGGTCGAAGATCAGTGCCGTGGCCAGTTCGATCTCACCCACCAGCGGCAGATGGAAGTGGCCGAAGGCCGATGTCAGGAAGTGCGCACCGAAGACCCAACTGCCCAGCCCGGTGAGGCTGGCCACCAGCACACCGAAGCCGGCAATGCGCTGGTAGTTCAGGGACAGGCGCGATTCCACATGGACCGAACCACTGGCGATATACTGCAACACCAGGGCCACGGCTGTGATCAGGCCGGCGATGAAGCCGCCGCCCGGCAGGTTGTGTCCACGCAGGAAGATGAACGCCGACACCATCAGCGCCAGGGGCAGCAGCAGGCGCGACAGGGTTTCGAGGATCAGCGGGTGCTTGGCCCGGGCCCAGTTGCGGCCCTGGGGGTCGCAGGTGGGGTTGCGCAGCAACAGCCCGGACAACAGGGCATGCACGCCCACCGCAGCGATCGCCAGCACGGTGATCTCACCCAGGGTGTCGAACCCGCGGAAGTCCACGAGGATGACGTTGACCACGTTGTGCCCGCCGCCGCCGGGGATGGCATTGGCAATGAAGTAATCGGCGATGGTGGTGTACGGGCGCGTCATCACCGCGTAGGTCAGCAGGCCCACCAGCGTGCCGCCGGCGCCAGCCAGGCCGAGGTCGCGGAGAATACGCAGGCTGGAGCTTTCCTCCGGGGTACGCGAGGGCAGGTAGTACATGGCGAGGATCAGCAGCACCAGGGTCACCACCTCCACCGACAGTTGGGTCAGCGCCAGATCAGGTGCAGAGAAACGGGCAAAGGCCAGTGCCACCAGCAAACCGCCGACACCCAGCACCAGCAATGCCACCAGGCGCTGGCGATGCAGCAGGGCCGTCAGCACGCCGCTGATCGCCAACACCAGCATCCCGACAGCGGTCACGCCATCCAGGGTGGTGAGCGGGCGGGTGCCGGTCAGCGAGGCCAGCGGCACCAGGGCGACCGCCACCACGGCAATGGCCGCCAGCAGCAACACCGCCATGTAGCGCTGCAGGGAACCGTTCTCCAGCGCGGCGATGAAGCGGGCTGCCACGCCGATCACGCGCTGGACCGCCGCTTCGAAGATTTCCTTCGCATCGGCGTCCGGCAGCCCTTCGTACCAGCGGAACAGCGGCTTGCGCCCGATGTAGATCAGCACGCCGCCGACCAGCGCGAGGGTACTCATCAGCAACGGCAGGTTGAACCCATGCCAGATCGCCAGGCTGTACTCCGGCAGCGTACCGCCCATGCTCACCGAAGACGCCGCCGCCAGCAGGGGCGCGACACTGAGGTTGGGCGCCATGCCCACCAGCAGGCACAGGGCCACCAATACCTCCACCGGCACCTTCATGTAGCGCGGCGGCTCGTGGGGCGGGAACTTGGGCAGTTGGCGCGGCTCGCCGTTGAAGAACACGTCGTGGACGAAGCGCAGCGAATAGGCCACCGAGAACACCCCCGCCAGGGTCGCGCCGGCCGGGATCAGCCAACTGAAGCTGCCCAACAGATCCTGCCCGAGGGTTTCGCTGAAGAACATTTCCTTGCTGAGGAAGCCGTTCAGCAACGGCACCCCTGCCATGGCCAGGGAAGCGACCATCGCCAGCACGGCGGTGTGCGGCAGGTAGCGCCACATGCCGTTGATCTGCCGCATGTCGCGGCTGCCGGTCTCGTGGTCGATGATGCCGGCCGCCATGAACAGCGACGCCTTGAAGGTGGCGTGGTTGATGATGTGGAACACCGCCGCGACGTTGGACAGCGGCGAATCCAGGCCGAACAGCAGGGTGATCAGGCCCAGGTGACTGATGGTGGAATAGGCCAGCAGGCCCTTGAGGTCATGCTGGAACAACGCCATCCCGGCACCCAGCAACAGGGTCGCCAAGCCGCTCAGGCCCACCAGGTAGAACCACAGATCGGTGCCTGACAGGGCCGGATAGAGCCGCGCCAGGAGGAACACCCCGGCCTTCACCATGGTTGCCGAGTGCAGGTAGGCGGACACCGGGGTCGGCGCGGCCATGGCGTGGGGCAGCCAGAAATGGAAGGGGAACTGGGCCGACTTGGTCAGCGCCCCCAGCAGCACCAGGCACAGCATCACCGGATAGAGGCTGTGCTGGCGGATCAGGTCGCCACGGGCCAGCACCTCGGTCAGCTCGAAACTACCGGCGATCTGCCCGAGCAGGAGAATGCCCGCCAGCAGCGCCAGGCCACCGCCGCCGGTGACCGCCAAGGCCATGCGCGCGCCCTTGCGGGCATCCGAGCGGTGGCCCCAGAAACCGATCAGCAGGAACGACGACAGGCTGGTGGCCTCCCAGAACACCAGCATCAGCAGCAGGTTCTCGGACAGCACCACGCCGAGCATGGCGCCCATGAACAGCAGCAAGTAGGCGAAGAAGCGGCCACAGGGCTCGCGCTCGGAGAGGTAGTAGCGAGCGTAGAGGATCACCAGCAGGCCAATGCCGAGGATCATCAGCGCAAACAGGAAACCGAGTCCGTCCAGGCGCAGGCTGAAACTCAGCCCCAATTGCGGCAGCCAGGGCAGTGAAAGTTTCAGAACCTCCCCGCCCAGTACGGTGCCGGCCTGCGTCAGGAGCAGGCCAAGGCCGATGGCCGGCGCCACGGCGGCCGCCAGCGCGGCGCGGGTGCGGCAATGGCGGCCGAACAGCAACGGCAACAGGGTTCCCAGGAATGGCAGGGCGACGATCAGCGCCAGTAGCATCGAAATCCTCCTCTTTCGGCCTGCCAGCGCTGAGCACGGCAATGGCGATGCGGCGATCGATTATCCAGAACTATCGATCACCGCGCATGCATGAATTATTTCAAAACCTAGCAAGCGGTAACAGGCGACACGCCCTGAACAGCGGTGAACCGCCTGCCGCTTGGCTGGTGAGATAAAGCGTAGGGGATGAACCGGCGGAAAGCCCGCCGGTTCGGGGGGATGGATCAGTGGGTCACGCGACTGGTGCCATTGACGGTCATGATGCGAACACGTTCGCCGACGCGGAATATCTCGTTTTCCTGCACTTCCTGCACATAGGCGCGCATGGAGCCGTCATCCTCGCGCACAGTGATCTCCACGCCCTGGGTGCGGGTCAGACCCTCTTCGGTCGCGGCGCCCAGCAGGCCACCGGCCACCGCACCGATCACGGCAGCCACTACGCTGCCACGGCCACCGCCAATGGCGCTGCCGCCGACACCGCCCACCACCGCACCGGCACCGGCGCCGATGGGGGTCTTGGTGCCCTCGATCTTCACCGGGCGCAGCGATTCGATGGTCCCCATGCGCACGGTCTGCACCTGGCGGGCCTCAGCGCGCGAGTAGGTGTCCCCGGTCAGGCTCGATTGACAGCCGCTCAGAAGCATCGCCATCGAGGCGAACGAAGCGGCCAGCAGAACGGATTTACGCATGATTTTTCCTCCAGAGTGGATGCGCCTCCATTAGACTGCGCGGCACCTTCAACTGTCACTCGACGCTCGGCCAAAGTGCAGACTCGTTCAGTTTCCGTACAGCCACCGCCATCGGACAACGAAACGACGCCAGGGTGCCGAGCCAGCAAGGTTAGTCCATGGATTACTTCATCATCGTCGTCACCACCGTCGCGGGCCTGTACTTCCACTGGTGGATCTACGTGCGCATCAAGCGCTGGATGGACCGTGACCTGGCCCTGTCGATGGCGGGGGATGACCCGCAGCGCCGCACCTACATGCTGGAGCAACTGGAGGCGGCGAAGGCTGCGGGGATCAAGCGCAAGGCGCTGCAGGTCTGGCTGGAGCAGGCGGCCAGCCGTTACCCACAGCCGCCCCAGGCGTCCTAGGGCGCGAGGCGCTCGCGCTGCCAGCGACCGTCTACCAGGCGGTAGTTGAGGCGGTCATGCAGGCGGCTCGGCCTGCCCTGCCAGAATTCGACACGCTCCGGCAGCAGCCGGTAGCCGCCCCAGTGCGGCGGGCAGGTGGGGGACTGGTTGAGGAAGCGCTGCTCGGTCTCGGCAAGGAGCTGTTCCAGCTCGGCACGGTCGGCGATCACCCGGCTCTGTGGTGAAGCCCAGGCGCCGATGCGGCTGCCCAGCGGGCGCACCTGGAAGTAGGCGTTCGACTCCGCCGGAGTCACCCGCTCCACCCGCCCTTCGATACGCACCTGACGCTCCAGGCTGGGCCAGAAGAAGGTCATCGCCGCGAACGGCCGTGCCGCCAGTTGCTTGCCCTTGGCGCTGTCGTAGTTGCTGAAGAAAGTGAAGCCGCGCTCGTCCACTCCCTTGAGCAGCAGCACCCGGCAATGGGGGCGCCCATCGGCGTCCACCGTAGCCAGGGTCATGGCATTGGGTTCGACGGGCAGTTGCTCGGTCTTCACCGCATCGTCGAACCAGCGATGGAACAGCGCGAGCGGCTCCTGGGGTGCCTGCTCCTCGCTGAGTCCATCGCGGGTGTAGTCGCGGCGCATATCGGCCAGGGTCTGGGTCATGGGGGTTCTCCGGAAAAGGAAAACGCTAGCCTATCCGAGGATCGCTCACTTGCCTTGATCTGCCGCAATCGCCTGCTGGGCGACCTTCGGCGGCTGGTTGTAACGCGCCAGCAGGGCCACCAGGGTGGCCTGCGGGGTGAGGACGATTTCCACGCGGCGGTTCAGGGCGCGACCGTCCTTGCTGTCATTGGCGGCACGCGGCATGTCGGAGCCCACCCCCTTCAGTGACAGGCGGTCACGCTGCAACCCACTGAGGCGGAAGATGGCAGCCACGGCCTGGGCCCGCTCCTGGCTGAGCTGGCGGTTCTTGGCGTCGTCGCCGGACGGATCGGCATGGCCGAGCACCAGCACGCCGGTCTTGGCATCGCCTTCCACCAGCTTGGCAACACGGGACACCGGCCCGAGGGAAACCGGCAGCAGCATGCTCGGCCGGTCCGGGTTGAAGGAGCCGTCCACCGGCGCGGTGACCACCAGCACGCTGTCGCGGCGCTCCACTTCCATGCGCGAGCCTTTCACCGCTTCACGCAGGCGCGGCTCGTACTGGTCCAACCAGGCCTGGGTGGCCTGGGTGTCGATCTTGGCGACCTTGGCCGACTCGGCCTTCGCCTCGCTGCCACCGAACGGCCACCACCAGTGATGGGTGCCACTGTTTTGCGCCTGGGCTTCCGTCGCCTGCTTGTCATGGCTGAAGGTGCTGCAGCCGGCAACGGTCATGCAGAGGATCAAGGTGGAGTACTTGAACAGCTTCATGGAAAGGACCCGTGACAGGAGGGGTGAAGAAAGCCGATACGCCATCGCGTAATGGCGCATCAATCTCAGATTCAGGGTGAAATTCTGGACGCAACCCATTAATCCGAAAAGGGATATTCGTTCCAGCTGACGAGTGGCGCTACAGGCAGCTCGCCAGGGTGCGAGCCAGGTGCTGGGCGCGGGGGTCCATCAGCACATAGGGGCCAAGGGTATTGGTGACGAAGCCGAAGGCCACATCGCGCTCCGGATCGGCGAAACCGATGGAGCCACCCGCGCCCGGATGGCCGAAGGCCAGGCGCCCCATGCCGTAGGTGGCATTGGGCACATCGGGCTGCTCCAGCATGCAACCCAGACCGAAACGGGTCTGGGTCAGCAGGGTGCGGTCATCGCCCAGGCTGTGTTCGCGGGTCAACTCGGCCAGCAGCGCCGATTCCAGCAGGCTGCCATCCAGCAGGCCGGCATAGAAGCCGGCCAGGCTGCGGGCATTGCCATGGCCGTTGGCCGCCGGCTGTTGCATGCGCCGCCATTCGGGCTTGTTGGTGCTGGTCATGATCGACGGTGGGTTGGTGAACGCACGGGTACTGAGAGCGGTGGGCTCGCTCATCATGCACTTGAGCAGGCGCTGGGCCGCCGCATCCCCCAGGTTGCCCTTGCCGCGGGCGATGTGGGCGACTCGGTGGAACTCGGCATCGTCCAGGCCGACGTGGAAGTCCAGCCCCAGGGGCCGGGCAACGCGGGCAACGATGGATTCACCGGGGCCACGGCCATCGGCACGGCGGATCAGTTCGCCCACCAGCCAGCCGTAGGTGATGGGGGCGTAGCCATGGCCCTCGCCCGGCACCCACCAGGGTTGCTCGGCGGCCAGGGCAGCGGTCATGGCGTCCCAGTCGTAGAGCGCCTCGGCCGGCAACGGCTCGCGGATCGCCGGCAAGCCGGCGCGATGGCTGAGCAGGTGGCGCAGGGTGATGCGCTCCTTGCCGGCGGCAGCGAACTCCGGCCACAGGCGGGCGACCGGTGCATCGAGGTCGAGCTTGCCCTCCCCCACCAGTTGCAGGGCGGTGACGGCGGCATAGGTCTTGGTGCAGGAGAACAGGTTCAGCAGGGTGTCACTGTGCCAGGCCTGCTGGCCATCCTTATCGGCGGTCCCGGCCCACAGGTCGAGCACGGTTTCCCCGCCCACCTGAACGCACAGCGCGGCCCCGCGCTCCTGGGAGTCCTCGAAGAGGGCGGCGAACTCGTCGCGCACCGCTTCGAAACGCAAGTCGAAGTAACCCTGGATCTGCACCATCACTCTCCTTCAAAAAAGACGACGGCGGCATTGTTGTGATGCCGCCGTCTGCTGTGAACCCCGCTGAAGTTCGGCGCGGA
This sequence comes from Pseudomonas sp. 1D4, assembly GCF_001728925.1. Classification (NCBI taxonomy): domain Bacteria; kingdom Pseudomonadati; phylum Pseudomonadota; class Gammaproteobacteria; order Pseudomonadales; family Pseudomonadaceae; genus Pseudomonas; species Pseudomonas sp. 1D4. Next base: position 6,235 of record NZ_LXJQ01000078.1, on the reverse strand, counting down.
TGGCCTCAGTTCGCGGCGGGTTGCGCCGACGCTGCATCCTTGGCCTCGGGTGCAGGCTGGGCCGGCGCGGGGCTGGATGCCTCGGCTTTCGGGGCTTCCGGCTTGACTGCCTGGGCCTTCGGCGCCTCGGGCTTGGCGGGCTCTGCCTTTGGTGCGCCGGCCGGCTGCTTCGCCGCCGGGGCGGAAGCGGCCAGTTGCGCAGCGACCTCGAGGTTGGTCTTGCGCACCGATTTGACGAAGCCCTCGTAGGGACGGTCGGTGATGGCGACCAGACCAAGGTGACCGTTCTCGCCGTCCAGCAGACGGCCACTGGCGGGCTGGTCGAGGTACTGGAACCAGTGGGCACCGACGATCAGCGGCTCTTCCAGGGCCTTCTTGAGGAAGTTGGCGTAGGCAGGGCCACGCTCCTCTTCCTTGTAGACCTCGGAGACACCGCCCCAGAACGGGCCCCGGTCGCGGGAGCCGAAGTGGAACTCGGTGACCATCAGCGGCTTGTCCAGCTTGCGCAGGTATTCGAAGTCGTAGCCGTGCTGTGGCTCGCGGGTATAGAAGTTGAAACTCAACACGTCGCAATACTGGGCGCAGGACTCCACGGCCTCCGGCACGCTGGCGGCGAAGCGCCCGCCCAGCAGCAGGTGGTTCGGCGCGTGCCACTTCATCGACTCGGCGATGGTCTTGAAGTAGGTGTCGGCGAAGAAGCGCTGGAAGCGCTTGAGGTCCTCCTCGATGGCCGGGTGCTCGGGATTGGGCAGTGGTGCCTCGAAACCCGGGTCCTCCATCAGCTCCCAGGCCGGCAGATCAATGCCCCAGGCCCGGGACAGGCCCTGCTGGTTGCGGTACTTGTCGCGCAGTTGCTTGAGGAAGGCGCGCTTGGCCGGCACGTCGGTGGTCAGGCGCAGGGTGCCGTAGGCCAGGGCGTAGCGGGACTTGGGATCGCTGCCGGGGCCGGCCCAGGCCAGTTCGTTGTCGGCGAAGTAGCCGATCAGCCAGGGATCGTCGCGATGGTCACGGGCGGCAATGGCAATCGCCCGCTCGGCCGCCATGGCGAAGCGCGGGTCGAACGGATCAGGCATACCGCCCCACCAGTCGAGCCCCGTGCTGATGGTGGCGTAGTCGCCGTGGATCGACAGCGGCAGGGTATAGGGCATGCGCTGGGCAGTGCCGAACTCGGCAGCGCTCCAATTGCCCACGGTGTTGAAACCCCAGGCTTTCAGGCGATCCAGGCTGTGCTCGACCCAGCGCGCGGGCTCCTGCGGGCCGTAGGTGCGCTCCAGGTTGGCACGGTAGAAGTCGTACCAGCGGCCATGGTCGAAAGCCCGGCCCTTGTTGGAGCCGGTCTCGCGGCGGCTGTCGCCGTTGCCGTACCAGTTGGCGAGGGGATCACCGTCCTTGGGCAGTGCGGTGAACATGGCCTCGCGGCCTTCGACGTAGGTCTGGCTGTTGTCCAGGGCAACGGTGTTGACGCCCAAGGAGAAGAACGGGTGGCCTTCGGGCGAAACCAGGTACCAGCGGCCATCGTGCTTCTCGGTGCGGAAGAAGCCGCTGGCCTCGAAGCTCGGGCCGCCAAGCCAGCCGCCGTAGGCGTCCTGCTCGGGCAGCTTGGCCTTCCATTCATCGAGCTGCTTGCGCTCCTTCTCGGCGGCGGCCTTGAGCTGCTCGTCGTTCTTGGCCTTCTCCGGCCAGTCGGCGCGGGTGTACTGGCCGTAGGCGTCGATCAGACCGGTATAGAAATCGGCCTGGGGGTTCTTGTCCTCGGTGCCGAAGCGGCCCAGCAGGATGTTCTGGGCGGCGTTCGGGCGCTCCAGGGAAACGACGACGGCCGTGACCCTGGACAGGTCCAGCTCACCCTCCACCTCGGTGGCCAGCAGGTAGCGCTTGCCATCCTTCACCCAGGGCTGCGGCGGTGCAGCACGCATGCCATGGGCGCGGGGCGAGGTGGCGGCCAGGGGCAACAACAGGGTCTGGGCTGGGCCGGCCGGCAGGGCGATGCGGCTACGCAGGGTCTTGCCATCGGCGCTTTCGACGGTGACGTCGAGGGTGATCGCCCAGTCCTGGGCGCTTTGCAGGTGCAGGCTCATGACGCTGGCCTGGGTCCAGTCCCAGGTGCCGCTCTGCGGTGACAGGCGCAGGCTGGGCTTCTCCGCCGGGTTGAAGGTCAGGCGGCGCAGCACCTCGCCTTCGGGCGTGGTTTCGGCGGTGACGCTGGGCAGGACCGCGTCCTGAGTGGTGACAGTGACGGTATCCAGCGGACGCACGAAATTGAACAGTGTTTCGGCCTGGATGGGAGCGCTCATGCCGGCCAGGGCCAGCACGATAGGCAGCAGGCGAGCCGTTTTAGGTGTCGAGAACATCAAGCCGATCCCCAAGAAAAGTCAGTGCATAGACAACGGATACGGCGAATGTTGCCGCTGATCGAATGATCCGTGTCCGCGCGAGCGGGCAATCATCGCAGAGGCAAGCCCGGCGTCAAGCGCCTGGGCCGTCCGGTCATTCGATCTCGCGTCGGAAGGGGGGCAGCGCGTTGAGGATGGCCTTGCCGTAGCGCTGGGTAACCACCCGGCGATCCAGCAGGGTGATGGTGCCGCGGTCGCTCTCGGTGCGCAGCAGGCGGCCGCAGGCCTGCACCAGGCGCAGGGATGCATCGGGTACGGCGATCTCCATGAAGGGGTTGCCGCCACGGGCCTCGATCCACTCGGCCAGGGCTGCTTCCACCGGGTCATCCGGCACCGCGAAGGGGATCTTGGCGATCACCACATGCTCGCAATAGGCACCCGGCAGGTCCACGCCCTCAGCGAAGGACGCCAGGCCGAACAGCACGCTGGGCTCGCCGTCGTCCACCCGGGCCTTGTGCTTGTTGAGGGTCTCCTGCTTGGACAGGTTGCCCTGGATCAGCACCCGTTTGCGCCAGTCACGCTCCAGCCCGTCGAACACGTCCTGCATCTGTCGGCGCGAGGAGAACAGCACCAGGGTGCCTCGGGCGCCTTCCACCAGGCGCGGCAGCTCGCGGGTGATGGCGGCGGTGTGGGCGGCGGCGTCACGGGGGTCGGCCTTGAGGTCCGGCACCCGCAGCAGGCCGGCATCGGTATGGTGGAAGGGGCTGGGCACCACGGCCGTGACCGACTGCCGCGGCAAGCCGGCGCGCATGCGATAGCGGTCGAAGGTGCCGAGCGCGGTGAGGGTCGCCGAGGTCACCAGAGCGCCGTGGGCGACGTTCCACAGGTTCCGCCGCAGGGTCTCGGCGGCGAGGATCGGGCTGGCGTTGACCTCGATGTCATAGGCCGAGCCGAACTCGGCGAGGGTCAGCCAGCGCGCCATGGGCGGGCTCTCCTCCGGGTCCTCGGTGGTGAAGGCGGTCCACAACTCCCAGTTGCTCTGGGCGCGGGTCTGCAGGCTGCCGAACAAGGGGTACCACTCCTCGGCCTGCTGGCTGGAGAGGCCATTGGCGCCCTCCCCATCCATGGCTTCCTTGAGCAGTTCGGCCAGGCGGGTGAACAGGTCGTTGAGCTTGGCGAAGCCTTTCTTCAGCTCGATGCCCATCTCCACCAGGTGCTCCGGCACCACGCCACCCTCGAAGCGGTGGCGTGGGCGCTCGCGGCCTTCCATGTCCTCGCCGGCCCGAAAGTCGGCCAGCTCTTCGCAGGCGGTGAACATGAATTGCTGCTGGGCCCGGATCTCCCGCGCCAGCTCGGGCACGTTCTCGATCAGGCGGCCCATGTCCCCCGGCAGCGGGTGCTGGGCCAGCAGCTTGGTGAGGTTCTTGGCCACCGTCTCCAGCCAGTCGGCGGTGGAGCGCAGGCGGGTGTAGTGGGCGAAGTGGCCGATGGCCTTGTCCGGCAGGTGGTGGCCCTCGTCGAACACGTAGAGGGTTTCGCGCGGGTCGGGCAGCACGGCGCCACCGCCCAGGGCGAGGTCGGCCAGGACCATGTCGTGGTTGGTGACGATGACGTCCACCTTGGTCATGCCCTCACGCGCCTTGTAGAAGGCGCATTGCTGGAAGTTGGGGCAATGGCGCTTGGTGCATTGGCTGTGGTCGGTGGTGACGCGGGCCCAGTCCTGGTCCTCGATGGCCTCGGGCCAGGAGTCACGGTCGCCGTCCCAGCGGTTGCCGGCCAGGCGCTCGATCATCTGGTTGAGCAGCTTCTGGCTGCTCTCGTCGACATCGATGCGGAAGCCTTCCTCGGCGAACAACTGCGCGGTGGCGCTTTGCGCCTGACCGTCCTGCAGCAGCATGTCGAGCTTGGACAGGCACAGGTAGCGGCCGCGCCCCTTGGCCAGGGCGAAGCTGAAATTCAGCCCGCTGTTGCGGATCAGGTCCGGCAGGTCCTTGTGGACGATCTGCTCCTGCAGGGCCACGGTGGCCGTGGCGATCACCAGCCGCTTGCCTGCTGCCTTGGCCGAAGGAATCGCCGCCAGGCTGTAGGCCACGGTCTTTCCGGTACCGGTCCCGGCCTCCACCGCCACCACCGCCGGTTCGCCCTGGCGATGCCCTTCGTCATCCTGGGGGATGGCGCCGAGCACCTTGGCCACCTCGGCGATCATCAGGCGCTGCCCATAGCGGGCCTTGAGCCCCTTGGCTTCGAGGAAACGGGAGTAGGCCCCCTGGATCTGGGACTTGAGTTCGGTGCTGAGCATGGGGAGGTTGCGGACGCCGGAGAGCTGGATAAATTTTCAGTACTTTAACAGGGCGGCTATCATACCGCGCCCTGTTTCCGACTGGAGAAACCCGATGACGCCCTTCGCCGCGCTCTACGCTGCCCACGTCCTCGCCGCCCTGGTATGGGTCGGCGGCATGTTCTTCGCCTGGATGGTGCTGCGCCCGGCGGCCGTGACCACGCTGCAGCCGCCAGAGCGCCTGAAGCTGTGGATCGAGGTGTTCCGCCGATTCTTCGTCTGGGTCTGGGTCGCCGTGCTGGCACTGCCGCTGAGCGGCGTAGGGATGATGCACCTGCGCTTCGCCGGCTTCGACGGCTCGCCGCGCTATGTGCACATCATGGTGGGGCTCTACCTGGCGATGCTGGCGCTGTTCCTGCGGGTCAGCCTGCTGCAATTGCCGGAACTGAAGCGCGCCGTGGCGGCGGAAGACTGGCCAGCCGGCGGCGCGGCCCTGGGGCGCATCCGTCGGCTGGTGGGCATCAACCTGCTGTTGGGGCTGCTGCTGATGACCATCGCCGCCGCTCGCCCCAGCTTCTGAGGTCAGTAGCGCACCACGTCCATGCGACCGTTCGTGCCGGCCGGGCCCGCCTGCCCCGGCTGGCCGGCGCGGCCTTTCTGGCCACGATCGGTGCTGTAGATCAGGCAGCCATTAGCGGCACCACCCGCGCCGGGGGCACCGGCCTCACCGGCTGGCCCGCCGGCACCGCCCTCGACACGGGCCCGTACCTGCTCCAGCGGGAAGTCCTGGGCCACCTCCAGGCGAATATGCCCGCCCTTGCCCCCTTCCCCGCCGTTGCCGCCGTTCTGGCCATCGTGGCCCCGGCTGGCATGGCCCCAGAGGCAGCCACCGGGCTTGCCATCGGCACCGGCCAGGCCGCTGTAGCCCGGCGCACCGATGCCACCGCGTACATCCACGGTGAGTTCGTCGACGGCGACGGTGCCGAGGCGCAAGGTCAGGTCGCGGCCGTCGCTGGCCGGCTTCTTCATGCTGCCGGCCGCGCCGGAGGCGGTGATGTGGCCACCGGTGGCGATCTCGCCTCGGGCAACCTCCAGGCGGAAGGGTTGATCAGCCGAAGCGATGCCGATGCGCGCATCACGCCCCATGCGTAAATCGCCCACCTTGATCTCAGTGATGCTGGCGGGCACCACGAGGGTGCCGTGGTCGGCAATCGCCACGCGATCAAGGTTGAGGGTGCCGGTCAGGGCCGGCAGTTTGATGAAGCTGTTGGTTTCGACGGTCACGCTGGTTTCAGCGAAGGCCAACGGGCTGGTCAACAGGGCGAGAAGGCAGAGTCTACGCATGACTGGCCTCCTGTTTCGGCAGGCTGGCCAGGTGGAACACGCCAAAGAGCATCAGTTGCAGGCGGTCCTTCCAGGGATGCGGCCGTGTCCGGAGCTGGGCGTTGTAGAGCAGCACTTCCAGCACATGCAGGCCGAGCACCAGCAGGGCGAGGCCATTGAGCAGTGTGGAGAAGGGTCGAGCGAAGGGTTCGAACAGATTGGCCAGCACTGCCAGCCAGAACAGCAGGGCAACGAACTTGCCCACCCCCAGGAAGAATTTCATGTCACCCCCTTTTGTTTT